>CAXUAR010000001.1:0-9882 GCA_964249155.1 uncultured bacterium
GCTTCAGTATATGTGGCTTGCTATACTCCCTGTATATAAGCGCCTGCGGCGATTTTTTACTTGCAATATACTTATTTATGCCTATTCCTCACCCAAAGACCGAGCGCTCTTTCGTTATTGTGAAGCCAGACGGCGTTCAGCGCGGTCTCGTTGGCGAGATTCTCTCTCGCTTTGAGCGCAGCGGCCTCAAGCTTGTTGCTCTCAAGCTCACGGTGCTCGATAAGGACCTTATCTGGAAGCATTACGATAAGGACGACGAATGGTTCCTTAAGAAGGGAACGAATATCGCAAAGGACCGTGCAGCAGCAGGACTTTCTGCTGAGAAGGACCCTATCGAATACGGCAAGGATATCATCCGTGCCCTTGAGAAGTACATGACCAGCGGCCCTGTCGTGGTAATGGTATGGGAAGGAAACCAGGCTGTCGCTGTCGTTACGAAGCTTGTGGGAGATACGTCTCCTGCGACGTCAGACGTAGGAACTATCCGCGGCGACCTCACTATCGACTCATACGATATCGCTGCGGTCGACGACCGCGCAGTACGAAACCTCATCCACTGTTCAGACACTCCTGAGAATGCCAATAAGGAAATAGCTATGTGGCTTACCGAGGATGAGGTATTCCAATACCGCCTCCTTAACGAAGCTATCCTCTACGACGTCAATCTCGACGGGATACTGGAGTAAGGCTATACTAGCCGACGGAGCCATCCCTTAACGCGACTTGCTCATATCTCGGGAGTCTTATATCCCGCGAATCCAGTGATTGCTTCGGCGATCTACGGGCGCGCGATGCGGACACCCACGTGGCTACAAACAGTTGCCACACGGGGGATGGTTCTACAGAAAAACCGGCCTAGCGCCGGTTTTTCTGTACCCTCGTGCTAGGCTTAGGGTATGAATACTAAGCTGCTCTACACTGCGCTGGTGCTTACGGCCTTGCTGCTCAGTCTGCATCTGTATGCGCTTTCTACCTATTTCTATTGGTATCACCGGTGGTTTGATATACCGATGCATATACTTGGCGGCACCGCGATCGGTTCATTTCTATTGGCCTTCTTTACCACAAAGCGCACAGTCTTATACTTTTTAGGCATGCTGTCTATTACGGTCGTATGGGAAATTTTTGAATACAATGCGGGCATATCAAGCGGGCAAGCTGACTATTGGCTTGATACAATAAAAGACATAGTCGATGGAATGGTCGGCGCATCTATCATATTCATAATTACCAAGAAAACTGCATGGCACTAACACTTACGTTCGCAGGCGGGGCTGAATCAGTTACAGGCTCTAACTTCCTCGTAGAGGGTGCGCAGGGAAAGCTCCTCGTGGATTGCGGCATTGAACAGGGGAAAGACTTCTGCCAGAAGTGCATGTACGATCCGTTTCCGTATGATGTGCCAAGTATTGATGCGCTCATCATCACCCATGCGCACCTCGACCACGTGGGCCGCGCGCCGAAGCTCATCCGCGAAGGATTCAAGGGCAAAGCCTATATGACCGCACCTACGCGTGACCTTATGGAACTGATCCTCCGGGATTCTGCGCGCATCATGGCGGCAGATGCTCGAGAGAAAGGCCTCCCGACGCTCTATGATGATCGCGATGTTGATGCATTGCTTTCACGCGTTCACATAGTGAAGTACCACGAGGAATGGGAAGCTGCTCCAGGGCTATCATGTATTCTACGTAACACAGGCCACATTCTCGGTTCCGCATCAGTGCGCATTCAAGACGAAGAGGGCGTCACGCTCGCGTTTACGGGCGACATCGGTAATTCGCCCTCGCCCTACCTTCCTGACGCAGAACATATCTTGGATGCCGACGTAATCGTGATGGAAAGCGTATATGGAGACCGCGTACACACGCACATAGATGACCGTGTAGCAGAACTCGAAGGCGCACTAACGCGTGCGATCAAGCGTAACGGCGTCATACTCATTCCGGCATTTTCGCTCGAACGTACGCAGCTCATGCTGTATGAGATCTCGAACCTCATGGAAGCAGGGAAGATCCCCCAAATTCCCGTATTCCTTGATTCGCCACTCGCAATCAAAGTGACTGACGTATACGTAAAATACGCCGAAGGATTCTTCAAGGACGCCGTAAAGGATGAGCTCCACCGCGAGCATGACATATTTAAATTCCCGTTTCTCACCGAGACACCGTCGCGCCAGGAGTCAGAGGTTATTGTGCATGCACCCTCACCTAAGATAATCATGGCTGGTGCCGGCATGTCGCACGGCGGGCGCATCGGTCGCTGGGAACAGAAGTATCTTCCGGACCCAACGACAACCCTCATGATCGTGGGCTACCAAGCCCCTGGAAGCCCAGGAAGACTCCTGCAGGATGGTACGAAGAGTGTAAAACTCGCTGGGAACACGGTAACCGTACGCGCCAAAACAGAATCATTCTCCGGCTGGTCAGCACATGCTGACCGTGACGGATTGCTTGCCTTTGCTGAAGGCGCGCTGCCACGAACCAAGGTCTTCTTTACGGCACTTGGTGAGCCTTCAGCATCGCGCTTCCTCGCGCAGCGCATCCACGACTACCTCGGCGCAAAAGCCATCGTGCCGACTGAGATGCAGGTGTGGGAGATTACGAAGGAGGGCGTTAGCGAAGTGAAGAAATAGCACTACACCCTGACCGAACTACTGAAAACTTTTTGTGCCAACGAATCAAAATCATACTCAGCCGGAAAATTCTTCTCGAATACTTTCATTGCGGTAACAACTGCATTCGAGCTCGACGGATTTCGTATCACGAAGAACCTGGGAATCGTGCGGGGGATTACGGTGCGCTCCCGTTCTATCGTCGGCTCGATAGGTGCAGGTATTCAGACTATTTTCGGCGGGAACATTAGCCTATACGAGACGCTTTGCGAACGCGCTCGAGAACAGGCTTTTGAGCGGTTGCTCGAACATGCAGAAGCTATGGGTGCAAATGCAGTCATTGGCATGCGCTATGACGCAACAGAGATAATGCAGGGCGTTACGGAAGTGCTTGCGTATGGCACCGCGGTAGTTGCTGAACCTGCATAGGCTTTAGAAGTAGAAGGGAAGGGTAAGGAAGAACCGCCTGACACTCGTCAGGCGGTTCTTCCTTAGCGTGTCGGTTACGCGTTAACTTCTTTTGCTACGCGAACGAATACCTCAGGATGGTTCTGGGCGAACTCAGAAAGTACCTTGCGGTCGAGTTCAATCGACTTTCCCTTAAGCATGTTGATGAACGTGCTGTATGACTGGTAGCCATTCTCGCGGATAGCAGCATTCAAACGAACAATCCAAAGCTGGCGGTAGTCGGTCTTCTTGTCGCGACGGTGGTTGAATGCGTTCTTACCAGCGTGCACGAGCGACTCCTTTGCCAGACGCTCCTTCGTTCCGCGGCCATGGCGGAATCCCTTGGCGCGCTTGAGCACGTTGCGGCGGCGCTTCGCTGAAATTATTCCTCCTTTTACTCGTGACATACCTGATTATGTAAAGTTAATAACTACTTGCTTGGGGTAGAGAGGAAGCTGCGACGGATGTGATTAGAAACCACGAGTGTCTGACCCCGCTTCTTCACTCCCTTTGTACGACCACCTTCCTTGGCGTTGAAATGGTCCTGGCCAGGCTTACGCGCTATTAGCTTGCCTGTTTTAGTCACGCGTATGCGCTTGGTGTATGACTTGTTCGTTTTCATGGTTTAGGTAGTTGATTCTGCTGCGGTCGTAACGGGAACCTTTGCGGTTGCTGGTTCTGGCGACTTTGGTGCCAAGGGAGCGGTAGCTCCAGCCTTTGGGTCTCGCTCGATAATCGTTGCGAAGCCCTTTGGCGCTCGTGATACAGGATCAGCGATGCGGTACGCGTACGGGATGAGCAAGAGGAACTTCTCGAGTCTGGTTTTGAGGAATGCCTCGTCCATACCCTTGTAGCGACCCTTGAGGAAGAGCTCGGCACGAACTCTGTGGCCCTCGGCAAGCCATTCGGCTGCTTTCCTGGCCTTAAGGCGCATGTCGTTCTCTCCCGTACCGACTTTTATCTGTACTTCCTTGGTCTCAGAGACCTTGGCGCGAGCGCGAGCAGCGCTTTCTCTCTTCTTCAGCTCGTACTGAAATTTACCATAATCCATGATTTTCGCAACGGGCGGCTGCGCGTTTGGCGATATCTCGATAAGATCCAGCTCAGCTGCCTGAGCCGCTTTTAGGGCATCCGCCGTCGATATAACACCGAGGTTCTCACCTGCAGCACCAATAACGCGCAATTGTGGCGCGCTAATCTCGCGATTCATGCGTACTTTTTCTGTAGTTGCCATCGGTTCTTTCTGTGAGAATACCATGATAATGGCCAAATTACAATGTATATAGGGTAAAAATGCGTTATACTAGAGACTACAGTTTCGCAAAATACTATATGAAACCAAAAACGCTTCGCACGCTCTACTGGATCGCTACTACTATTTTCGTTCTTTGGCTCGTCGGTGACGGTTTGGCGGGAGTATTCCAGTTGCAGGCAGGGAAGGACTCGCTCATGCAGCTTGGGTATCCGATGTATGTCCTTATAATAACAGGTATTGCAAAGCTGCTTGCCGCAGCAGCGATCATTCAGACCCAATACCGCACCATCAAAGAATGGGCCTTCGCAGGCTATGCGATTGATTGCCTCGGCGCAGCAGCTTCGTGGCTCTTTATAGGAAACATGATGTTCGTAGTGGTTGCATTAGTCTTCTTCGTCCTCATGTTCATTCCGTACTTCCTTTGGAAGAGGACATCGTAAGCAGTTGTCGTAAGTTGCTTTAATGACTCACTCATGACTCTTGTCGCAAAGCTCCTGCTAGGAATTGTTCTGATCGGTACTCTTGGAAGTGGTGTGTGGGTTTTGTATACGCAAAGCACATCAAACCAGCAGAGTGCTAATACGACGTCGGTAGGAGAAATGTCTACGACGACCGTTACAATGAATACAAGCACGGCAACCACGACGACGAATAGAGAAGCATACGTCCCTATCCCAAGGACTCCTGTACCTGACCCATCTCCAACATCGCCGCACGAGCTCTCAATCACTTCGATAGCGCCAGCGTCCGGCCCTTCGGGTACGTTCGTTACCATTGCCGGGAGCGGCTTTGATTCAACGAGCCAAGTGATTATCGGTAATGGCGGAATTTCTATGGTAAGGGTAAACACAGCCGGAACTCTGCTCACCTTTACTATGCCGAGTAGTCTTGGCGCGTATTGTCTTCCTGGTCACCCATGCCCAATGTATGAACTCTTACTTAAGCCAGGAACGTATTCTTTAAATGTTCGAAATGTCGATGGAATCAATAGCAATTTGGTTTCGTTTACACTCACCGACACTACTGCTCCATAGTCACGATTAGCTACCAGTAGAGCAGGTAGTAGTCAGACTTTGATCTACGCCTCTTTTCACTATGTCCTGGCAGGTTTCATAGACGCTTCATTAAGAGTAGCGTATATTATTTAAGTGACTTAAGTATTAACAATAGTGATTACCTGTGCGAGCGTACTACGCGATATCCTAAGAGATACGAATCATGAGTGTCATACCGAACATTAGTTCAGCCATACGGAATCGAAGTACATATCGTGCAGGCCTTCTCCAGGCTCGTGCGTTTCGTTTCTTGAAAGCTCGTACGGATGAAGTTCTTGTACCGTTTGGCATTACCTCAGTCCACTGGGCCTTGCTTGGTCTTTTGTTTGAGAAAAAGAGTATGCGTATGAGCGATCTTGCGAATGAATTAGGCGTAGAAGCCCCTTTCATCACAATGCTCATAAATAATCTTTCAAAGCTCAGGCTTGTCGAGACAGAACAGGATCCAGAGGACAGTCGCGCCAAGTGTGCGAAGCTTACAAAAGCAGGCTTGAAATTTGTTCCTGCGACCGAAGCGCAAGTGCGCAGTGCTATGCGCCCTGTGGTACATGGCATATCGATAGGTGAGCTCATGACGTATCTCAAAGTATTAGAAACCATCATCGCAAACGACGAACCATAGTAATTACCTAATTATTCTTTAGTATATGAGCAAAGGAGTATGGATCGGTTTGATAGTAGTGGTTGTCATTGCCCTTGGCGCAGTCGCAATCCACTCCATGAATAAAAGTGCTATGACAACAGATACCAATAATGCAACATCAACTATGAGTGAAAATACAACAGAGGGAGTCATGGTAGGCGGGGCCCTTATGACGCCAAACCTCGACATCGTTGAGAATGCGAGCCACGCGAGCAATGTAACAACCGTCGTTGCAGCCGTACAGGCAGCAGGACTCGTCGATACGCTCAAGGGCGCAGGACCATTTACGGTTTTCGCTCCAGACAATGCAGCGTTTGAGAAACTTCCTGCGGGAACCGTTGATACGCTTCTTAAGCCTGAGAACAAGGCTAAGCTTGTTGATATTCTTACCTACCACGTTATAGCAGGTCGCTATACGTCGGCAGATCTTCATGACGGGCAGGTTCTCACCACTGTTGAAGGCAAGACGATCAAGATTGCCAAGTCAGCTGATGGAAAGATCATGATCAACGGTACTGCGATGGTTGAGACTCCTGACGTTATTTCAAGTAACGGTGTGACGTTTGTTATCGACTCAGTGTTGATGCCTTCGTAATCCGAAGATTACAGAAACGTCCGGAATTGAATAAAGACAAAAGCCCCGAAAAGGGCTTTTGTCTTTTATTTTTTACTAGAACGTAAAGACTTCGTGTTCGTCGAGCGTGTTGGTTTCGCCAGTGACGACACCAATAGCGATGTCAACTAAGCCACCAATCTTTCCGCCTTTGTTATCCCAATACTCAGCACGCGATATCTTTACTTCAATAAGGGTAATATGTGGGTCTTCAGGACTTTCAAACCATGCCTTATAGAACGGATTCCAGAATTCTTTAATCTTTTCTAGGTCATAGACGAATGATGCGTTCCCAGAAAGAGAAACGAATCGTATGCCATTGCTATGTGCGTATTCAAGTCCAACTGCTGAATCAGCTTGGATCTCCTTGCATTTGTTGCTGCGCTTATCGGTCATGAACCAAACCGATCCATCAAACTTTATCTCCTGCGTCCCCATGGGCCGCGCCTTTATTTCGCCTGCCTGCCCTCGAGTAACAAAAAGGCATGTACGCATGTCATGTATCTTGTCGTGCACTGCTTCAAAAGATTCCTGTATATTCATAGAGATATAGATATAGTAGTGTGTAAGGCTCATCGTACCGCCCCGTATCTAAACGCTTGATGAACGGACTGTAAGAAAGATAAAAACTCGCATAAGCGAGTTTTTAGTTCCATATGTTTCCATATAGTTCTGTATGGTGGAATTGGTTATCCCAGGTTAGAACCTCATTACTAGAAAGCAGAGCCTCATATTTCCTAAATGTGGTGGACACCTGGTAGAGTATCAAAAAGGGTAGAGGGTAATCAATCTATACAAATATAGAACTGAGGTATTTCTAGATTAGAACCTCACCTCAATATTTGTTATTTAGCAGGGACAAACACCCAAGCCATTGATACAATAAATTTATGAAAAAGCTTCTTCCTATAGCTATCCTCGTAGTAATCATGATTGTTGGAGGAATTTACTATTTTGCTAAAAAATCGTCTGCCGAACCAACATCTACAGAGATAGCAAGTTCGACACCTCTTATGGATGAAAAGACGGCACTCGCTCAGCTTCAGGCTGATATGCAGAATATTACGCCTCACTTTATTCTTGATAATAAAGAGGCCTCAGCACCATCAGTAGTTCAGGAAGAGACCAAAATAAGAAATGACGTGGTAGCACTCTATGCTGCGCGATATGCTGCAGATCTTCCAGCTGATCATGCCCAGAGCGCATTAGTGGAAGCTCAAAATAATGTATACATCGGAGCTATCGGCAAGAGGTACATTCTTGTTACAGAAGCGTCGAAGTTTGCGATCGACGAAACTCTCGATGTGCAGACAGGGCAGGCTAAGCCCTTCTACAATGATGGGAATACTAAGCGCGAATATCTTACGCCTGAGAGAGACATTGCCCTCTATATCGAGCCTAAAGCGTTATACACCTATTCACTTGATCAAGCTGGTCCGACCATCGTAGCAGGGTCGCAGCTTAGCGGCACTGAAACCTATCACAGCGGCTATATCGACGGCGCAACGACCGTGTTAATCAACCCCGTGGAAACACATACGAAAAACAGTATTACCATATCAATCTTTGATTCAAGCAAGAGCGTACCGAATCCTGATGTATCAGGAGCCACTATGTACGCTAAGGTCGGACAAAAGACATTATCGTTCTAAATAAGTGTCTCAATAAAAATCCGCATTAAAGTGCGGATTTTTATTTATGGAATAAAAAAGCGGCAAGAGATAAACACTCTTGCCGCCAGTAGAAAGGATGAGTGACCAAGATCAGTACAGGCAGGTCGTAACCCACAGACACCCCGGAGTCGAGAGAAGGGCATCTCCGTAGAACGATGACGTCTTGTACCCGTAGGGATCGACGACATAGTAATTCTTGCGGCTGTAGTAGTTATTCGGATCGACCGTCACTGAACGCCGCTGAAGCACCTCGAAGTGCAGATGCGTTCCGATTGTCGTGGGGGCAGTGTGGTACACGTTCCCGAGCGTCCAGCTTGTAGTGACCGGCTGATTCGTACCGCTGGCAGCCGTGCCATAGTTCAGGTTGTTCATGTGCAGATACTGCGTCACGAAACCGTTTCCATGGTCGACTGCAACCGCGCCATACTGGTCGCAGATGTTGCTTGCCGTGCTGTTCGAGAACGTCACGATGCACTTCGTGAAAATGATATTGCCGCTGTAGGACGGATGTACCGCGGTTCCTTGCGGAATCAGGTAATCGTAGCCCGGGTGGTTATCATAGTTCAGTGCGTTGTTGACCGTGCAATTGTTCGCCCCCGAACCCGATGTGCCGGTGTAGAGGCCCTGAAGACGCGTGCTCCACGTCGAGGTCTGGTGCGTGTTCGACGGCTTCGGATAGCAGGCGTCATCCGCATTCGGGTACGTGCCAGTGGCGAGGAAGAGCTCTCCGGTGTAGGAAAGAATTCCGCCGCTGTGACCGTACGGCCCAAGCGTAGTTGCCGAACCGAACGGCAGGGTAGTTTGGGTCAGATCGTGAGGCACTTCGTGGTCTAGTACGGTGCTCATAATTCCCGTAGAGAAGGGACCGTAGCCGCTCACCGGAAAATTCAAGAACTGCAGCGCAGCCATGGCTGGTGCCGACGAAAACAGGGCCATCGCAATAAGCGCAACCCATGCCGATAACTTATTTCTCACTGTGTACCCTTTGCTTTGAAAGAACAAATCGCGCCCTATTGCGCGACCGGCTACGAATGTAGCAAAGGCCAGTATAACACAGCACTCTAAAGACAAACTCAAGAAAACATAAAGAAATTCTCAAGTGGCGTTTTGGAGTAGTCAAATAAATGGAAACCGCCCATTGGGCGGTTTCCTAATGTTCCATATGTTTCCATATAGTTCTGTATGGTGGAGGTGGGGAGGTTGATCTCCCGTCCAGCCTGGTCTTGAGAGCGAGTCTACGACGCGTAGTCAGCATTGTGGTTTCAGTAGCAACATAAGAACGCTAACGAAAACGTTTCTACCTACAATCCCTAATCTAGGAAATCTGTGCGGGCGAACAGATACCGATCTCGTAGAGAATTCCGCCCGATACCCCAGCTACGAGAACCTGGAATAACGAACGTCGCTAGGCGATGCGAGCTGAAGCTCAAGCATTACGCGAAAGCGAACGCAAGATCAGTGTTCTTCGCAAAAAACGGAGAAAGGATGTGTCCTGCGCTTGCAACAGTTTTGTTTGCAAGTATTGGTGTATGCGCTGGTGTGGCGGTCAGCATACTTCCGCCGCGTCGCACATTTCTCAAGG
>CAXUAR010000001.1:9892-24465 GCA_964249155.1 uncultured bacterium
CCCCCCCCACAAACCGGCCCCCCCCGGGTCTCCCCACACCCCGCTGTTCGCGCCTAGCCCGGGACTGGCCCGCTCTATGTTACGGACGTTTAGCGCGCATCGCTCTTTCCATGTCTCGCTTGGCGTCCTTAAGCTTAAGTGACTCTCGCTTATCAGACTTGTTTTTACCGCGGACAACTGCGACGCGCACCTTTAAATACCTACCTGCATTATACATTTCAATCGGCACTATTGTCAATCCCTTCTTTGCTTCTTCTTCAGCTAATTTAATGATTTCTGACTTCTTTAAGAGGAGTCTGCGTGTGCGCTCCGGGTCGTAGCCAGAGGGAGTATTGCCGACTTGGTAGGGCGGGATGCTCATGCCAACGATAAAGGCCTCGCCGCCGCGAATGAGTACGCGAGCGCCGTCGAGTTTGCCTTGTTTTCTACGTACTGCCTTGGCTTCGGCACCCGAAAGCTCAATGCCTGCCTGCACGGAACTAAGTATCGTGTACCGCAGACCTACCTTTTTGTACTCTATGAGTGCCATATCATGATTGTATACTAGGTGCCGCAAGTCGGCAGGTCAGACCGCGCTCTTGGACTGATATACTCTCCTTCATGATAGGTGTATTCGATTCAGGTTCGGGCGGCCTCAGTGTCGTTTCTGTAGTGCGAAAGAAAGCACCGAACGCCGATATTTTGTATTTCGGTGATATTGCGAACGCGCCCTATGGAGAGAAAAGTGCTGAAGAGCTTTTGAGACTTACCAACGAAGGGGTCGCGCTTCTGGTAAAGAGGGGAGCCGCTTCGTTATTGTCTGCGTGCAACAGTGTATCGACCGCAGTGCTTGCGGGCGCGTCGAACGGATTGCCATTCGTTGAAATGAGCCTGCCGACTGCTGCATACTTGCATACATTTGCTGGGAAATGCTTTCTTTTAATTGCTACGCCGGCAACGATAGAGTCGGGACTCGATACGAAAGCTGTGCACGGGAGTGTAGTGTTGGAGTCACTGCCAATTCCTGGTCTCGCGGCCGCAAGTGAATTTGACGTGCCGGAGGTTGATATAGAAGGTCTAATCAAAAGAGCACTTTCTTCAAGAAGGGACGAGCAGTATGACGGACTTATCTTGGGCTGTACGCACTATCCATTGGTTAGTAGAACTATCGAGACGTTAGCGCACTCGTACTTTGGTCCGATACCTTTGATTGATCCAGCGTATCCTGTGGCTGATGCAGTATCCGAATCATTAGATATTTCTGGTACCGGCGTGCTGCGATTCTTAGTTTCTAAGCAGACTGAATCATTTGCTAAGAAAGTTCATGCGCTATTGCCTGATACGACTCCTTCGATAGAAGTGGTATAGTGGTGTAACATATGGCACCATCTAAAGAAACGCCGCCCCAAAGGGGCGGCAAAAAGCAAAACCCAAAGAGTGGCGATAAGCAAGGCAAAAAGCCAGGAGAGAAGATCCAGAAAACGGGCTTAAGTTCTTTGCTTCCTGGAGGCTCAGGCTTTTTTGCCAACCTCATTTCTATATTCGTTATCTTCTTGCTGTTAATGACGGTGTATTCGTTTGTGACGTCTCACGCAAAGAAGACAGAAACTATTTCTCTTACTCAGGTAGCAACCGACGTGCGCGCAGGGTCTGTATCCACCATCACGGTTTCAGGAGACGACGTCACGCTTCTCTATGCGGACGGTACAAAAAAGGTCGCGATGAAGGATCCGAGCCAAGGTCTTCCAGAAACACTTGTTGCCTATGGCGCAACGCCGGAGCAGCTATCGCATGTGGGTATTACGATTGCAAGTGAGTCAGGATTTCGATTTTTCTTCTCGACGCTTGCGCCGATAGTATTACCGATAATCCTGCTCGGTATTTTGTTCTTGTTCCTCGTACGCCAGGTGAAAGGTGCGGGTATGCAGGCATTTACCTTTGGACAGTCAAAGGCGCGTCTTACGGATCCGTCTGACCAGAGCACACGCGTGACCTTTGCAGACGTTGCTGGGGCAAAGGAAGCAAAGGAAGAACTTATGGAAATCGTGGACTTCCTAAAGAATCCGAAGAAATTCCTTGATATTGGTGCGCGTATTCCAAAGGGCATCATGCTTATGGGAGCTCCTGGAACAGGAAAGACATTGCTTGCTCGCGCTGTGGCCGGCGAAGCCGGCGTGCCATTCCTTTCTATATCAGGCTCCGAGTTCGTCGAGATGTTCGTGGGTGTGGGCGCTTCACGCGTACGCGATTTGTTCCAGCTCGCAAAACGCTCAAGCCCGGCTATTATCTTCGTCGATGAAATTGATGCCGTTGGGCGCGTACGCGGCTCAGGCGTAGGTGGGGGCAACGACGAGCGCGAACAAACACTGAACCAAATCCTCGTTGAGATGGACGGCTTCGAACCAACCGAAAAAGTTATCGTGATGGCGGCAACAAACCGTCCTGACGTACTTGACCCTGCGCTTCTTCGTCCCGGTCGCTTCGATCGCCGCGTGACTATCGACCTACCAGACCGCAAGGATCGTCTTGAGATCCTCCAGGTGCATGCGCGCAAGAAGCCGCTTGGTCCGGACGTCGTTTTAGACGTCATAGCTGAGCGAACACCTGGCTTCTCCGGAGCAGAACTCTACTCACTTATGAACGAAGGCGCTATTCTTGCTGCGCGAGAGAATCGCAAGGAACTCACCCAATACGACCTCATTCGCTCTATCGAGAAGGTCATCCTCGGCCCCGAGCGCAGGTCTCATCTTTTGAGTAAGAAGCAAAAGCGTCTCACGGCATACCACGAAGTCGGCCACGCGCTCGTGTCGTCCGTGCTTCCGAATGCTGATCCTGTACACAAGATTTCAATCATTAGTCGCGGACGGGCTGCAGGCTACACCCTCAAACTTCCGTTTGAAGACACCAAGCTTCAGTCAAAGAAAGAATTTCTTGACGATATTGCAGGTACCCTTGGCGGATACGTTGCGGAGGAGATTGTCTTTGGAGATGTGACAACCGGTCCAAGTAATGATTTGGCAGTTATTACCGCGCTCGCGCGCGATATGGTCTCTCGCTATGGTATGAGTGACCGGGTCGGCCCTGTTGCTTTTGCAACCGACCAAAATTATCGTAACGAAACGTACTCACAAAATATGGCGAGTACTATAGACGATGAAGTTCGACGTATTATCGAAGAGGCAAAGGAAAAGGCACGTGAGGTATTAGTCACACACCGTGCCGCGCTCGATATGATTTCAGAACGACTTGTCGAAGTGGAGACTCTCGAGCGCGATGAGTTCGAAAAGCTGCTTATCTTAAACGGCATCGAACCGAAAAAGAAAGAATTAGAGGATTTGCCGGCGATTCCAACGACTGTGTAGATTAACATAGTAGGCAGGAAAATGAAAAATCCGGACCTTTGGTCCGGCTTTTGCCTTGAAAAGATGTAGAAATTCTAAAGTCATTTAAGTAAAACCACGTTTAGTAAGTGGTTCGAAGCCTACCCTCTTTCTCCAGAGCGCATAAAGGAACTTAAAAGCAAAGATCATGCGCGTGTAGAGAAAACACGAACAACTAAACTACTAAAGTGACAAATGCGGCATACTTTTGTATACGAGGAAGCACAGAAGCAAATAGGCTCTATTTCTAATAGAGAACTCTTTCTCGCAGGACTTATCTTGTATTGGGCAGAATACGCTAAGGCCAGTAGAGATCTAGTCTGCCTTACTAACACTGATCAAGCAATGTTATCGTTCTTTATCACATGTCTTGAATTAAATAGCATTCCGCGCTCAAAATAAAAGTCAAAAATTATAAAGGAAGATTTGGTCACGGTACCTGTAATCTCATTATTAACAGTCGTGATACTTACGAAATGGTAATGCTCAGCATGGCTTATAGTAGAGACATCTATGGCGGGATTGATTTCCCAAACCTTATAAAGGTATAGTGATTGAGCGCCCGTAGCTCAGTTGGTAGAGCAGACGACTTATACTCGTCCTGTCGGGGGTCCGAGTCCCTCCGGGCGCACTACTGCGGGAAACTAGGAAGAAGGTCTGAGTTATAGAACTCAGCGGCAAGAGCGCCGAAGCTTCGGGTACCATCAGAAAGAGTTATTGCTGCACCACCAATCTGAGGATTGGCATTTGGCATTGAGTGCGTAAAGCCGATGTTGTAGAGCGTTGAAATGACTGCTGGGTTGTTGTCGATAGGGAAGCCTGCCTTTGACCACTGCATTTCAACTTCCTTTATATAGAGACCGGCATACACATAGCTCCAGTAATGGTCATGTTGGTCGGTCATTCGAGTAAAGCGTTCTGCTGCAACGTCGGTTGTCTTAAAATCGAGAAGATGCTCATATGACGGACCGAGATAGTAAGGAGACGTTGGATCCTTCAGGTTATTTTCAACTTGCACGGCCGTTGCTTCTTTCATGCCCATCACTCCCCATGAGAATTGCGACTGTGGACCAAGAATCTTGAGGGGATAGAAAAACTTTTTGTAGTCTTCGCGGTCCGTAAAGAAGAGGCGGAGCTGCTCAGCTACGAGATTGGCGACGATGATGCGGCCAGAAACGCCGCTGTCAGTAGCAGCGCGATCTATAACTGCTTGATCGCGCGTAATAGCGTCACTCATAATGTTCCATTCCTCAGAGCCTTGCCACGGGCCGTGGTAGGCGGGTACGTTCGCTGCTTGTTGTATGGACGCAGAATTCGATCCAAAAAATGCCTCGCGTTGAGTATCAATAATGCCTTTTTGGTTGGTAAATCCAAAGCGGATAGCGAAGTACCCCATGACAAGAAAGAAACCGATAGCCGCGAAGATATAGATGATGGTATGGAAGATTTTGTTAGTAAGTTCTTTAGACATGTTTTCTCGAGTGTACGCTATTACGTTTTCGAGCGCTATCAGATTCTGGCAGGTCGGGAGGGAGGAAGGTGAGAATAAAAGTGGTTGAAATTGCCAAGTGCAGCCATCTTCGGCGGAACGGCGCTTTTATTTTCACCTTCAAACGACTCGCTACTCCATATACAACGTAGTGATCTTTTCCGTAACGATGTGCTTTAAGATAGGGTGATTATTGAGCTCAGGGTCGCTTTCAATAAGTGTACCGGCTTCCGTACGCGCAGCTTCCACCAAGCGCATATTCTTTATAGCTTCCATAGCAATATCGGAGACGCCCCACTGGCGATTACCCGCGAGTTCTCCTGCGCCGCGAAGCGCCAGGTCGTATTCTGCGAGCTCAAAACCGTCTTTAGCTGTCGTGAGTGCCTTCAAGCGATCTTTCGTCGCTGGTCCGTATGACTCAGGAAGCACGAAGCAGTATGCTTGATTATTTGAACGAATAACGCGTCCACGTAACTGATGGAGTTGAGAAAGTCCAAAACGCTCCGCACCTTCTATAAGTATGACGGTGGCATTCGGTACGTTCACACCTACCTCAACCACAGAGGTTGCCACAAGAATATCGACGGAACCTTTTTCAAAAAGTTGCATACTCTTTTCTTTTTCAGCGGGCGTCATCTTGCTGTGGAGCATGCCGATAGTAGCGTCAGGGAATACCTCGCGCTTCAAGCGTTCTGCCTCTGCTTTGACTGATTTCGCTTGAACTGCGAGTTCTTTAGTGGGGTCTGGCTCATTTATGCGGGGACATATTACATATGCTTGGCGACCTTGGGCGAGTTCTGTGCGAACTCGTTCATATCCGAGTTGGCGTTTCTCAGGCCCAAGTACTTCCGTAATGATCGGTTTGCGGCCAACAGGCATCTGATCCAGAAGTGAGAGGTCAAGGTCTCCATAGAGGGTAAGCGCTAGCGTACGGGGAATAGGAGTGGCGGTCATTGAGAGAAGGTGCGGCGAAATCGGCCTCCCGCCCCCAGCGGCCGGCTTTTTTGTAAGCTTCTGACGATGTGCCTTACCAAAACGATGCTGCTCGTCGATAATGGCATATGCCAAATTCTGGAACTCAAGTGATGTATATACGAGGGCGTGCGTACCGATGACTATCGGTATTTCTCCCGCAGCAACCCACTTCGCAAACTGCGCTCGTGAGACTTTAGCAGACTCCTCGTACGGAACTTTCGACGGAAACTTGCGACACTCGCTACCGGTAATGAGTCCAATAGGAATTGGATGGTCCTTGAAATATGAAACGAAGGTTGAGAAATGCTGCTTTGCAAGGATTTCTGTAGGGCACATATAGGCAACTTGGAGTGTGCCACTTGTGCGACCGGGTGGGCGCGAAGTTGCGACCATGTAGGCGGTTGCTGCCGCAACCGCCGTCTTTCCGCTACCCACATCACCCTCAAGCAATCTGCGCATTGGGTGTGCGAGCTCAAAGTCAGCGACGATACTTTCAATGGTGCGTGTCTGCGCTTCGGTCGGTGGAAAAGGGAACGACTTCATAAACGCTGCAAGAGTCCTTCGATCGACGGCGACAGGCAATGCTTTCTCGCGCACGGTGTTCAATCTTTCCTGTGTAAGTGCAAGCTGTATTGAAAAGACTTCCTCAAAAGCAAATCGTTTACGCGCGGCGTCTGCGTCAGCTTTCTTGCGAGGTGCGTGGATCCAGACGAGCGCAGTTGCGAGCGATGGCAGGTTATAGCGTTCAAGTATCTCTGCTGGGATGGGGTCGGGCAGTGTCTCATGGACATGCGACTCAAATACTTTCTTTACGGCATGCAAGAACCAGAGCGACGACACGCCGCGACTCTCGGAGTAAATAGCGTAGAGAGCGTCTTCAATGATGGACGTTGCTTTTTCGGTCTTGGTAAAAAGCGTGTCGTGTACGTTTTCTAGGTTCACCGCCGTCGTATCAATCTCTGGATTGGCGAGATACATCTTCTCCGGAGTTCCCGCTATTTTTCCGCTTACCTTTACGACCATCCCGTCAGCGACCATCTTTGCCATGTAGGGCTGCGAGAACCAGATAAGCTTTATGCGTCCACTTGCGTCTTCAAGCCACGCTTCGGCCATAGGTCTGCGACTCTTCCATGCTTTGCGTGTTTCAGGCTTGCGAATGGTGCCGTACAGCGTGACTTCGCTCCCAGGCTGTATTGCCGCGACCGTGCCGGTGGGTCCGGCTGCTTCATAGCGTGCAGGGAAATGATAGAGGAGGTCACGAATAGTCGAGATGCCAAGCCGCTTCAGTGCGTTCTTTTGATCAGCACGGAGACGTGTGAAATATGTCGTAAGTAACTCATCTTCCTTCATTACTTCAGTATACCGGTTCGCATTCCTGCGCGCCTCTGGCTGATATAATTAAAAGATGAAGAAAATATTCACTCTTTGCATGGTGTGTAACGAGGATCAGATACTACTCGGTATGAAGAAGAAAGGCTTCGGCGAGGGACACTGGAATGGATTCGGTGGTCATGTTGAAGAAGGCGAGAGTATCGAAGCTGCTGCACATCGAGAACTACTAGAAGAAGCTGGAATTGAGGCACTAGATATGAAGAAGCGCGGCGTGCTCAATTTTTCCTTCGAAGAAGATCCCAGACTGCTTGAAGTGCATGTATTTAAAGTAACTGACTTTGGAGGTCAGCCAGTTGAAAGCGAAGAGATGAGACCAGAGTGGTTTGGTCTGAGTGACATCCCGTATGCCCAGATGTGGTCGGACGATAAGCATTGGCTGCCACTTTTACTTAATGACAAACTATTCAGCGGGACGTTTCATTTTGACCGCCCACCTACTACTGACTATTCAGCAAAGATTCTCACACAGGACTTGCAAATTTTAAGAGATAATGGTATCGTCGCTATAGGTCCATGAGACAAGCTTTTTACGGCTTACTCATCTTTGGTGCTTACGTGCTAAAGGTATTTTTACAACTAGGCCGTAAAAAATTCGCCTCATGAACCAGAAAGGGCCGCTCCGTTATGCGCGGGCCGTTATGTATTGTATAAGTATTTTGGAAGTTTGTTATACACATGCGGCTCTGCGAACGCAGGCGTATACTAGACGTACTATGGATACCAACTCAAAAAAGATACTTGCAGAGTTTAAGAAGGCTGGAGCACGCATCGAGACCAAGAGTCGTGTGAAGCTAAAGAACAAGGCAGACCTCGCACTTTTTTATACTCCAGGCGTGGGTGTCGCTTCAACGTATCTTGCTGAGCACCCTGAGCAGGCACGCGAGCTTTCGGTGAAACGTAACTCTGTGGCAGTAATTTCAGACGGTTCAGCGGTGCTTGGTCTTGGGAACATCGGTCCCTATGGAGCGCTCCCCGTCATGGAAGGGAAGGCGCTTATCTTCCGAGAGATGGCTGGCGTTGATGCGTGGCCGCTGGTGCTTGATACACAGGACCCAGACGAAATAGTGCGCACGGTGCTCGCTGTTGCACCTTCGTTCGGCGGCATTAACCTCGAAGATATCAAAGCACCGGAATGCTTTGATATTGAAAGGCGACTTATAGAAGCGCTCGATATTCCGGTCATGCACGACGACCAGCACGGCACCGCCATTGTCGCGCTTGCCGGACTTATAAACGCTGCACGTGTCGTGAAGAAGAATATAAAGAAACTAAGAGTAGTAATTTCAGGAGCTGGCGCTGCAGGAAGCGCAGTTGCAAAGCTCTTGGTCGCTGCGGGGACTTCAGATGTCATCGTACTTGATCGCGGCGGCGCTATCGTGGATAGTCGTGCCGATCTACATCATCAGAAGCAAGAACTGGCCGTATGCACGAATCCTCGGAAGGCGAGCGGCAGCCTGGCTGAGGTGCTTGTAGGCGCAGATGTGTTTATTGGTGTCTCTGGACCGAATCTCCTTACTCGCGAGCATATTCGTACTATGAATACCAATGCTATTGTATTTGCGCTTTCGAATCCTATTCCAGAGATTCTTCCTGACGAAGCGCGCGCTGGCGGCGCGTCAGTCATCGCCACCGGCCGCTCAGACTTTCCGAATCAAATAAACAATGCGCTAGTATTCCCAGGCATATTTCGTGGTGCTCTTGATAAAGGTGTGCGGGCTATTACTAAAGAGACCAAGCTTCGCGCTGCCAAGGCACTGGCCGCGCTCGTCCCGAATCCTACAGCCCAGAAGCTCCTTCCTGATGTCTTCGATAAACGCGTGGTGCTCACTATTGCGCGTTCGGTGCGCTAGTCTGGTTTATCCTAAAGCGTTGTAGTCGTGTCAGGTACACTATGGGTATGACCCTGCCATATGCCAAGCGTTCCAAGCATTCTAAGGCCAAGAATACGTATCATGATCCATACCATTTCTTCATAACATTTCCCGAGCGTATCTTTCCCTTTGCAACGCTCATAGAAGGGAAGAAAGTCCGCTGGCGTCGTTCGTATGATCATCGCCTCGCAGAAATTCATGAACGGCTTGGCAATGGACACTTTGGACTCAAGCTTGGTGCATACCGCGAAGTCTGCCATGTGCTTGGCAGCGGTTTATTTATCGCATTAGCAACGCTCATCTCTCACACGTTGTGGGGAAGTAATGTTGCATTGTCAGTACTTTTCGTGGCCGCCATGCTTGCTATTACATTTCAGGAGTTTTATATACAGCCTCGAACCTACAAACAGCGATTCGGAAAGAGTGTCGCTGACTGGATAAGCTGGATTGTGCCACTTGGCGTATATCTGTTTGTGTATATTCTGTAACACAAAAGCCTTGCCGCATGGCGCATACGACCAAAGGCTTTCTTCGTCAGTCGCGCTCTATGGCTTGGCGTACGCGTTCAAAGACTGTCGCGAGCCACGCGCGATCTTTCACAAACCACTCTGGATGCGGGCTCCCGAGTGTCTCGGCAAGTTCTCGAAAGGGAACCCAGCGCGCTTCTTCTATTTCCATAGTTGGCGCGAGCTTCGCATGCGGCTGCGCCGCAAACAGAAACATCGTAATAGTTTTTTCTTCAGGACCCGTGTCTTCAAATGAGATAGTGTCTCGCGTGAATTCCCCCAGATCGTCCAAAAGTTCCAGATTGGTAAGTCCGGTCTCCTCAGCAATCTCGCGTCGCGCCGCGTCTTCGTCGGACTCACCATGATCAATATGTCCTTTGGGAAGAAGCCACGAATGACTGTTCTTGCTCAGTACCATGGCAATAGTGCCACTGTCTCCAAGCACTATGCCGCCCGCACTTCGAGTCTGACGGACACTCATACGGATTAATTAGGAGTAGCGTTTACGTTCAGATTGATCTGTGTGCTTTGGCCAGCGGTTACGGTGACAGTTCCCGTGTCGGACTCGTGTGCGTGGTTGTGGTACGACCAGCTGCCTACTGTATCAAAGGTGAAACTGTAACTTCCCCCAGAGGATATGGCGATGCATTCGTCAAAGACAGTCGCTGACGTAGGAGCGCCATGTACGCAATGTTGGCTTTCTGACGTGCCGTCATATAAGCTGTGGCTTGGATGATTCCCACTTGCAACCCACATTTGTCTTGAACTGTTGTTGACCCACGTCACAGTCGTTCCTTCTGTGATGCGTATGCTTGCTGGCGAGAAACCGCTATCCGTGTACGCAATTACTTGCGATTGACCAGTCGCGCCAACGGTTGCGTTTCCCGTAGCCGCTGACGTGGTCGAAGCGGTTTCCGTTCCTGTTGGCGCAATCGCTGTTCTTGGGTTCGAAGAAACGTATACTGCCAGCCCGATAAGAGTAATCAGTATTATGGCACCAACGACGAGAGGAGTTTTGCTTTGCATAGGCATTGGTAGATACGGGGTATGGATTTGGTATGAGAATAGTGTATCAGAAACTGTGGCGAGGGTAGTAGCGTGAGTAGTGAGAGAATTCTTGGGCGTCTCAAAGGACTTATTCAAGATATCAGCGAGTACGACGAGGAAGATGAATATCAGAATCAAGATGCCTACCAGAAGGCACAAGAAATGAGACACTCGTTCAACGAGCTTGCAGATAGTGCCTACGGTCTATTTGAGGATGAGGACTACGTCTCGGTTGTGGATATAGGGAGACAGATGCTAGAGGCATACCAGGTTGAAGGTGCTGAATCGATCAGTGCACAATCGCCGACTGGAGCGGTTGCCATTGCCGAAGCGATTAATTTAGCTGCAAAAGAAATTTCATACAGCTTCTATTCCTTAAAGCCCATGCTTGTCGTGTTGGTGTGGAAACTTGGCGGAGATTTCGGGTTCGGCGAAGATAACGCCTACCATTTGGGGACAAATTCAACAGGAGTCGCTTCATTTCATGATCCATACGATGAAATAGGGAGTCTCGTCCTTAATTCCCTGAACGAACGAATACCTGTTTGGAATCACGGGTGGTCTGGCGTAGTTCGGCAAGATGACGCGTTTAATATTCTACGTGATCTGGAAGAAGGGCCCGGACTTGCTGAACAATACGCTGAAGCAACTTCAACGGAGGATATGCGACATATCCGTAAAGCATATATGAATACCAAGAATGAAGCAGCGAAAATGAAGATGAGCGCTTTTCTAAAAGCGGGACATCTGGAATAACTTGTCGTGAGAGACAATCACGGACAAGGTACTCGGGTCTTTTGATACTAAGCACTTCGGGCGGGCTACCTCGGGCTGGAACCGTGGTCGGTCAAGCCCGGGTTAGTTATTTTCATTGATTTTGTTGCTCGTAAACATCTACATGAACGAATTCGACCAATTCGCTAAGCACAAACTTAAGGCGAAATATTATATTCGTTATGCAGACGACTTTGTCGTAATGTCTGATGACCGCTCATGGCTAGAATCTTTGGTCCCTCGAATTTCTTCATTCCTTGATGCCCACTTAACACTTACGCTTCATCCGGACAAACTGTATATAAAGACTCTGAGTTCCGGTGTCGATTTCCTGGGTTGGGTGCATTTCCCTGATCATCGCGTGTTGCGAACAACGGCAAAGCGGAAAATGGTAAAGCGAAGTAATGCAAAGAGAGAAACGGTTCAATCGTATCTCGGCCTACTTTCTCATGGCAACGCACGGAAACTTGCATGGCGGCATTTTAATTCTCATACCCCAAGGTTGGGATAGCAAAAACAAAAGGACTCTCCTTCACTTTGCCAAGCATGATGCTAAGAGGCAAAGATTCAGAGAGTCCTAGGATCAGATGCCGAGGTGCCGAGGATCAGCCACCGAACACACGACGGCCACCGCTCCAGCCGTTCGGGTCCGAAGCCGAACAGGCGTAGACGTCGAGCCTGCCGTCGCGGACGTGCCAGTACACGGCCCAGAACGTCTGGTCGACCGGCGACACGACATGGCCGATGTTCGCGTAGCCGTTCCAAAGACCGGGTCCGCTCTTGCCGAGCTCCGCCACACCGAAGAGGTGCGCGAGCGCGGTTGCTGCGGGTCCGAGGTCCTGCATCGTGCCGCCCATCGCATTAATGATCGGCTCGTCGCGCGAGTAGCGGGCCAGGGTGTGACCGGGCAGGTCGCGTGCCGGAAGGTTCTCCTCGACAACGCCGAGGAAATGGTGCTTGAAATTGTCGCCGATCCAGCCGATCTTCATACCGCCCAGGGTGTTGCCGACCTTGATCACGTCGGCGACGACGAACCGTTCGACCGCGCCCAGGGGCGTGGCCGGAATCGGGGTGAGCAGCGAAGACTGCTCGGTCTTGGCTTGCGCCATGGTACACGCTCCTTCAGTAGTTGTGGTTACTCTGGCGAACGGCATATTGGAAGGTGCTAGAGGCTGTTGATATTATAAACACAATCATACCTATATGTCAAGGGTGAGGGCTGTCGGTATGCTACGAAACGCTAGTCCTGCATAGACTATGCAGGTTCCACCGGTCTGTCATCAATTGATACGTGGACGAAGATATAGAGACTGTATTAGATCGGGCGGATCACTATCGGTTTCAGGAAGAGTCGGACCAAGTGCCGCTCAACCGGATATCGGCCTTGCCCGAATCCAAGAAGCAACTAAAGAAAGCGATCCTAGAGCGGGTCGCCTTTCTCGTTAAGGCCTATGCCTCGCTCGCCACCCTAGTTCCCGACGAGTGCATTGACTGGCGTCAAAACAATCTCGTTGGATTCCAGCTTCCTCAAACCTTGCTTGGAGGGTAGACATCTGTTCTTCAGCTTGCCGTTTCAGTGTCTCTATATCCTGATCCGTGTATCCCTTTCTTTGAGATGCATTGCGTCTTTGTCATACCAGCCAATACCTTGAACTTTTTCCATTACAATAAGGTGCGTACCAGATTGCTCTACTTTCGCTACTGGACGTGGTGTCGGTAAGCCAGCTTCGCTAATAAGTTCCATTACTCGGTACTCGTAAAACGGATCACCTGATTCTCCAACCTTACCTTTTTCGATATTTACTCTTTTGCCAATTGCATGAAGTTCGGAGCCGCTTGCATCAGTCCATATCGGCAACTCTTTAGTTGCTGTCGGATCTCCTCGTACTCTGTCAGTTTCATCTCGTTTAATTTCTCCCAACTTTACATTCTTTCCTTGAGATTCAAAATAACCTAACGGATCTTGTTTAAACTCATCAGGTACAAAAGCTTCGTAACCAGATTCAACCTCAATTTTTGCTTGAGCTACTGCTTCTTTATTTGGCTCAAATGTTGGATTTTCAAAACTCATACTAGTTCGAATCCCTTCAGGGTTCTTACATTTTATCACTTTTCCGTTTTGAAATGTAGCGCAAAATAAGGGGATTCTTACAGCTACTTTCCAAAACTACTGGCGGAGACGGAGGGATTCGAACCCTCGGAGCGTTTTACCGCTCGCCTCGTTAGCAGTGAGGTACTTTCGACCACTCAGCCACGTCTCCTTGTATATAACTCGAGGCCATGTCGGCGCTCGCGAACGTAACGCATATAAGCTCCCGTAAATAGTAACGTATCACATATAGAGCCTAGTGCGCCAATGCAACCGCTGAAACATAGCGCGCTCCCGCTTTCGTGAGAGTTCTGATAGCAGCATCTATGGTCGCGCCAGTCGTACTCACGTCGTCGAATACTATATAGGTATGGGATGGATTACATGACTGATGCAGGTCACTCACGGCAAATGCTCCAATAATATTCTTTCGTCTGGCATCGCCACCCAAGGTAGTCTGAGGGATGGTATCACGCGTTCGAACGAGAAAGCTGGATTCGAGGCGTACGTATGTTTCAAGTCCTACTAATGCACACTTCGCGATGCGTTCTGTTTGGTTATAACCGCGCGAGCGATAGCGAGCGCGGGAAAGCGGAATGGGAACGAGGATGATTTTTTCCTCAGGAAGTTCTTCGTTTTCTATGATGCGTTTCAGAAGATATTCATGCAACACATGCCCGAGCAACTGCGTTGCTCGGGCATGTGCATGGAATTTCGCTTCAATAATACAAGCCTGTACGTCTTCGTGCGCATACGGAAGCAGTCCTATTGCCTCAAGCCCTTCGCCGGCTTTGCTCATAGGAGAAAGCAACGCACCCAGCTTGTCTTTGGAGCAGGCGCGTACGCGAAGCTCACTTTCGCGTGGCGGGAAAATCGCATCGACAAGTATCTTCATAAGCTGCATATACTACACATGATATAATTACTCCATGAGTTTTTTATCGAATATATTCGGAAAAAAGAAAACGAAGAGTGTTCTTGGCGTCGATATTGGTTCGTCCTCGCTTAAGGTCGTGCAGCTTCGCCGTGAAGGTGAGACCGCCGTGCTTGAAACGTACGGCGAGCTTGCTC
>CAXUAR010000002.1:0-7904 GCA_964249155.1 uncultured bacterium
ATATATGAACTTTTTAAGTGGGGTGTGTTGCTTAAAGGTCTTATTTCGCTTGGCGAAGTGGTGGTTGGTCTTGCATTGCTTATCGTACCTTCCCCACTCATTCTGAGTAGCGTTGCACAGGTGCGCATGCTTGCCGGTAGTAGCACATCCTATGGCGTTATCGCAAAACACCTCCTTACGGAGGTGGATGCGATAACGGCAGGAACCGTCATATTCATTGCGCTCTATCTGCTAAGTCGCGGACTTATAAAGCTCGGACTCATCATTGGACTCTTGAGGGGTATGCTGTGGGCATATCCTGCCTCACTTATTGGGCTCGGTCTCTTCCTTGTATATCAGGGGTATCAGATTCTAACGATGCATTCGATTTTCGTCATCGTTATTTCTCTTTTTGATATCGTCGTGATGTATCTTATTTGGCGCGAGTATCGCATCCTCCGTCGTCAGGTGGCACGCTAGCTATTGCGCTGGAGTTGCAGGAACTACGGAAGTCGTGCCGCGCATCATAGGAGTACCAATGCGAATAGACTGTGCCGAGACACTGCCGTCAGCGTTTGCGCTTCCCGCTACGGTGACTTGGGTTCCAACGGCGACGTCTGCAAGCGAGCCTGTGGTGTCCTTGCTTACGGGCGTGGTTGGCGTAATGAAGACAATCTTAGATCCGCCCGTTGCAAGCTTCAGAGTGATGCTTTTGTCGTCTTTTGCGATAACTTGACCAAAGGTTCCGCCAGTTCCTGCACCACCGAAACCTCCTGCTCGTGTACCCGTGCGGCCAGCGCCTGTTGCACCTGCTCCGAATTGTCCACTACGAGCTTGTGCTCCTGCTCCATATGTGCCATTTGCCCTACTTCCTCCCTTTGCGTACGCCATGCCGCCATAGAAGGCTGCGCCGGCTACTACGAGGAGCACGACTACTGCACTCGTTATCATTTTATTTTTCTGAGTCATGGGTATATATGTTATGTACTAAGCAACGCTACTCATACCTGAGTGCGTCGATTGGATTAAGTTTTGCGGCACGCGTCGCCGGGTAATACCCGAAGACGACACCGATCGCGGTCGATACCCCAAAGGCAAGCAGTACCGAGCCAATGGATATGCTCGTTGATATGAGACCGAGTGCGTTCACGCCAACGGATATAAGCGTACCCAGCAGTACACCGAGCAAACCACCCGTGAGCGTGAGCGCCACGGCCTCAACCAAGAACTGTCGACTGATGTCAGATTGCTTTGCACCTACGGCCTTACGTAGCCCTATCTCTCGCGTGCGTTCAGTGACGGTCGTGAGCATCATATTCATGATGCCGATACCGCCTACCAGAAGTGAGATGCCGGCGACGGCGGCCAACAGAATCGTGAACGTGCCCGTGATGCTGCTCGCCGTCGCTACGATGTCGTTTTGGTTGAGGATACTGAAGTCAGCAGACGCGGGATCGCTTATTTTGTGGCGTTCGAGCAGCAGTGTTGTGATATCTGACTGCACTTGTGTCATCACACCTGCGCTCGCTGCCTGCACGGATAGATTTGTAACGTAGTCCTCACCAGCAAGCAGTTTCTGCTCAGTGGTGAGCGGAACAAAAATCATATCGTCCTGACTCGTGAAGCCAGATCCACCCTTAGCAACCGTCACGCCTATTACTTTGAACTGCTGGCCTTTTATACGAACCGTCTGTCCTGTCGCTTCGGCGTCCGTGCCAAACAAATCATCGCGAGCCGTTGGGCCGAGTACGGCAACTTTCGAAAGACTTTTAACATTTTGGTCACTAATGAACGTCCCTTCCGCTATATCAAGATTGCGAACAGTCGGATATGCAGACGTTACTCCCACCACTGACGTGTTAGTGTTTGTGCCCTTAGCAGTTACCTGATAGCGGCCAGTAAGCTCAGGCGATACAGCCTGTACCGAAGTAACGTCGCTTGCAATGGCCTCTGCGTCTGCCTGCGTGAGCGTCTTGGCTGTACCCCGGCCCCCAGAGACTTGCGTGCCAGGGCCTCCCTGCGCTCCGGGCGACACGATGATAAGGTTCGAACCAAGTGACTGAATACTGTTCTGAATACTGCTTTGTGCACCCTGCCCTATCGATACCATCGCAATAACCGACGCGATACCGATGACGATACCGAGCATGGTAAGACCGGTGCGGATTTTATTCGCAGCGAGCGCAGCGTATGTTTCTCGAATAACGTCAGCGGTCTTCATGATCTTTTATTTTCTTAGCAGTGTTTGGGAGGTCTGAAACGATGAGTCCGTCGCGAATGAATATGATACGGTCAGCGTGCTCGGCGACATCTTGCTCGTGAGTAATAAGAATAATGGTTCTACCGAACTGTGCATTGAGCCGTTGGAATGTACCGAGCACAATATCTCCGGTTCTCGTATCCAAGTTTCCGGTAGGCTCGTCAGCGAGGATAAGTGAAGGATCGTTAACGAGCGCGCGCGCAATTGCCACACGTTGAATCTGTCCTCCAGAAAGCTGATTAGAAAGATGGTTGAGATGAGTATCTGCGAACCCTGCTGCCGCAAGCACTTCACGTGCCTTCCGTTCGCGTATCTCTTCTGCTACGCCTGCGTACGTAAGAGGAAGCATGACATTACGCAGCACGGTGGTGCGTGGGAGAAGATTGAACGATTGAAAGACGAAGCCGATCTTTTCGCGACGAATAGTGGCAAGCTCGTCGTCGGAGAGCGTCGACACATCTTTGCCATCAAGAAAGTACGTACCTTCTGTGGGTGTGTCGAGTGCTCCCAATATATGCATCATCGTAGATTTTCCTGAACCAGATGGACCCATAATCGCAACGAACTCGCCATCGCGTACCGTGAACGTCACGCCCTTGAGTGCTTGAAACTCCATGTCAGTTCCTGTGCCATAGGTCTTCGTGACGTTCGTGACTTCGATCATGGAATTATCCTCCTCCTGCGCGCGCTCCGCCAAAACCGCCGCCGCCCGCAGTTCGTGTTGCTCCGCTTGTTCCCCCGCCAAGCAAGCTTGGCGTCGTTATTGTTTTCTTCGCCGTCGATGCTGCCGTTATCGTGCGCGCTACTATAAGGTCCCCTTCACTAAGTCCCGAAAGTATTTCCGTTGTATCATCGCCTGAAAGACCTATCGATACCGGCACTTGGGTAGGCGCTACGAGTGATGTGACGCCCGAAGTCATTGCTGTCGTTGACGTTGCAGCTCTCGGGAGAGTCTCGACGTACGACGTGTCCCCGCTCGTATGTATCGCTGCCGTCGGAACCGTGAGCACGTCTTGCTGTATAGCTGTCACAATGTCAGCACTTACCGTCATGCCAGGCTTTATGCGGTCGTCGTCAGTATCGAATGCTATTGTTATGTCATAGTTTACGACGCCTTGTGTCACGGTGCCGATACTATCGATCTGCGCGATGGTGCCGGTTATGGTGAGGCCGTCGATAGCGTCAAAGGTTAGCGTTGCCTTATCCCCTACAGTTACCTTTGCTGCATCAACTTCATTCAACGATATCTTTGCTATTTTGTTCTTTGTAATGATGGTTGCTATCTGGGTACTACCCCCAGCAGTGTCGCCGACATGCGCATCAACCGTTGCGAGTACACCATCAAACGGTGCGCGAGTGAAGTAGTCGTCATAGGCTTGCTGCTTTTCTCGGATTGCAAGCGTTTGCGCGCGTATGCTGTTTACGTCAGGGCCCTGAACCACGTCACCGACCTTCGTCGTTGCATCGGTAATCGAACGCTTAGCAGACGATATCGATGTCTGCGCGCTTGAAAGATTGCTAACAGCAGAATTTGCTGAACTTACGTTGCTTGTGTTTGCAGTAAACGCCTTGTCTGCGTTGCTGGTATCCTGACCATTAACTTTTTCATCGTTGCGGTTATAGGAAATGGCGTCGCTCGCATCGGATGCTGCTTGCGCTACCGCGATGGATGCTGTGTAGCCACTGGTGAGTAGCGATTCAATGTCAGTATTTGAACTGCTTGAAGAGAGTGAACGTTCTTTGTTCACGAAGGTATCGAGTGCTGCTTGTGCTGCGTAATAGCTTTGCTCTGCCGTATTGTGTAACTGCTGACCCTCCGTGCTGCGTGAGTAATCTTGGTCCGAAAGATATCCAGAGTTGGTATAGAAGCCTGCGATACTCGTGAGTGCGCTCGTCATGCTCGTCATAGCGTTTATGAGCGTTGATCGTGCAGAGATGTATGACGAATCAAGGTCTTCTTGCGCTTTCGCAACGCTCTCTTGCGCCGTATTCACATCCTCGGGCTTTACGGTAACGAGGGTGTCGTACGCGATACGCGCTGATTCTAACTCATATCCCGCCGTAGTCGGATCAACTTCAGCAATAAGCTGGCCTGCCCTTACGCTCTGCCCGACAACGACCGGAACAGCAATAAGCTGTCCGGATGTCTTGCTTGTAATAGCGACCTGGTTTGACGCTGAGACTTGCCCGGTACCGCTTACGGACGTAATGACCGTACCCTTTGTTGCGGTACCGAGAACGTATCGTGTCTCTGCATTGGCAGTAGTGGCGCGCGTAACACCATAATATCCGACGCCGACAACGATTACCGCAATAACTGTTGCAATGAATTTGTGGGCGAGCGCCCATGCACGTACTGATGCAGCACCTCGTGTGACGTTCGTAATGAATGTATTCATACTTATGGTGTGGGTGGCGCAGAATGAGTAGGTGCAGCAGACGCACTCGACTGCGACGGTAGAACGCGGACGAGCGTTGCTTCTATCTGACCCGCGTCGCCGGGCATGCCAAGCACAATAACTGACTCGCCGACTGTAAGGGACGTAGATGCTATCTGATACCTGAATTCTCGTATATCTGTTGTGCTACTGATGTGTATCGTCTTTTCAAGGCCATCACGATCAGCAACAATAATATTCGGAAGCGCGATGCTTGCGATGATGCCTAGTGCGCCGTGGCCACCAGGTGGGAGAAGTTCGCGCGGCATAGAGCCAGGAGGAGCACCGGAGAAGCCATTGAAGTTACGATCAAATGAATCCCCAAAGCGACCGGCAAACTGCGCCCGGCGGTAGCCGACTACTTCTCCGAGCTTGAATACACCAAGCACTATGATCAGGATGACGAGTACCATGAGCACACGACGCACATTTTTTGAATCTGAGACATCGCTCCAGACGATTTTGGTTGGTAGCTTCATAGGCTAATGGGGTATGTAAAAAGTTACGAAGCATGCGCTATCTTGCGAACATTAGTAAGGGTATTGGCTGATGTCCATACAAGTATCAACAGAACGAAAAGAAGTGTAAGCACTGTTACAAGTGGCACTGACTCGAGTAGTGAGAGACCAAGCTCACGCCAGTACGTGAGAAAGGTAGAGTCTCCGGAGAGCGCAAGCGAAGCATAGTCATAAAACCCTGACGCGCGAAGGCTTCGTGCAAGTGATACTGTCACGAGACTTCCTGCACTAAGCGATAGAATCGTACCGAAGCTATAGAATGTTACACGCAGGCGCGCAAGGCGCGCCTGCTCGCGCTGTATGCGAGCGAGAACAATCCCGAGGAGACCGACGGGCGTCTCAATAGTGTGAAGGCGCAGCTGTGAAGGGACCGCCTCAAATGGAAAGCTCTGCATATATAGACGTATACGCAGCTCGGAACGGTTTTGGTGCAGACTAGCTGAGAAACGCGCGCATCTGGAAGAGCGCCCGACGATACTGGCTTTTAATGGTATTCATCGGCTTCCCGGCTATTTCCCCTATCGTTTCAAAGGTAAGACCGTCCATATCGTGAAGGAGCACAATGCTACGGTATTCAGGCGAAAGACTCGCAAGGGCTTTCTCAAGCTGCTCGGCTGATTCAGCGCGCGCAAAGAGTTCTTCCGGGAGTGGCGACGTGTCTTCAAGAGATGATTCAAACGTATCTGACTCAGTATCTAATGCAGAAAATAAAAGCTGCTTCTTTTTACGCAAATAATCGAACGCTGTATTACGCGCAATGGTGAAGATCCAGGTCTTAAAATTTCGATCCTCGTCAAAGCCTCGTATATTTTTCCAGAATTTGAGAAAGGTCTCCTGGACTAGATCTGTGGCTTCGTCAGAGTTTCCCGTAAGACGAAAGAGAAATCCATAGAGCGGCTTAAGGTAGCGTTCAATCAGTCGCTCGAATGCTTTCTCATCGCCCAGCCGATATTCCTGAATCAGTTCTTCGTCGGTTCGTGGCATTAAAACAACGATAGCATGGAGGTTTTGGGCGTGAGCTTGCTCGCGCCCCGCTCCGCACCCTACGGATGCGACACAAGGTATGCGCGCGTCAGCGGGCCGAAATATCCTGCGGTAGGAGTGATGCCCTGTGCGGCTTGGTACTCGGCAAGCGCTACTTGAGTAATAGCGCCGAAGTAGCCCGTGGCACCGGCATTCGCAAGTGCGAGCGCGGTAGGACCAGTATTCTTTTGAATAAGCAGCGTTTGGAGCGCGGTGACGTCGTCACCGCGCATGCCTACCGTAAGGTCGCGCGCAAAGCCGGTCATCGGCAAGGTCGCTATTGAACCGAGCGCGTTCGTGATCGATGCGGGGAGCGCAATGCCCTGCGCCTTTGCTGCGAGGAACGTGCCGCGATAGCCAATAACGAGCATCTGCGCATCAGCAGTTTCATTGTCCGCGTTCTTGAGCGCAGCGGTCACGGCAGGAATGCGTTCAGTAAGCGTGAATTCTTTCGTGAGGCGAGGAAACGGATCAGTTGCGGTCTTTCCGTTTCGTATTTCAAAGTGAAGATGCGTCGGGCCGCTTGAAGCATCGCCGGTATTTCCGACATAGCCGATAAGATCGCCCAGCTTAAGCACCGTTCCAATCGTTATACCGCGCGCGAACTTGTCGAGATGCATGTACGCGAACGTCTCATTTCCAGGATTCGCGGTATAGACGTAATTCCCCGCACTCTCTCCTGTTCCCGTGCTCGTTACCACCGCGTTCGTAGGAGACACAATATAGTCGTCTTTTGGAGCCATGATGTCCTCGCCTTCGTGCGTACGGGCACCACCATCGCGCGGATCGCCGAAGTTCGGGCTTATGTCAGCGACAGCGACACCAAGAAGCACAGGAATTGCGATATTCTGCACGGGCGTAGTGCCAAGCGCATCGATGGCTGCCTGCATGCTTGAGTTTATGCCACGGTGATTGGTTCCGCGCTGAAGCGTCGAGGTGCTCACCGTCCCTTCGGACGTATTGCGCCAATAGTTGCTGTAAGTACCGTATGGCCAAGGTGCCGCAGCGAACGTTGCCATGGGAAGCATGGTACTGCTAGCGAGAGATAGAAGAACCGCACCTGCGCCTAGGCGGGTTATATAATGGGAAATCATTAGAAAAGTAATGAGAAATAACTATAGTAAAAGACGTTCTTCTGCCATCCTCCTTACACGGCGAAGATGCGCTCTTGTTTAAGAACTCGGATGATGCTACCGCGCAGTCCAAGGACGCGGAAGATAAGTGCAGATGATACGAAGGCAAAGGTTATAGCCGTCGAGGATCCGCTCACGTGGACAATTGACGTGAATACATAGGTGCGAACAATCTCAAAGAGAACATAGAGACCAAGTACTATGAACCCTACGGTATCAATACGACCAACGACCACTTCCGCATCTTTATCCCACGAAAGATGGAATATGCGACTCGACATAAGACCTATAAAGGCACCCACGATCAGAGAAATAAGACTGATCGTACTACCTACCTGACCTCGAACAATGTTTATGGCAAGGATAAGGAGCATGATGCTACCTAGCATAAGAAACGTACGGATGCGACGGCGAAGATTCGGATGCACGTTTTCTTTAAAATCCTCCCCGTTTCGGTTATAAAGCATAATAGAGAAACTATACAGCGTATTCCATGGAATTCACATGAACAGCGAGGGTGGATCTTGTGATAGACACTAGAGCCTCTATAAAA
>CAXUAR010000002.1:7987-23477 GCA_964249155.1 uncultured bacterium
GCGGATCTGTGTTGGGAAGCTCTATTCGATTGTACGCAATATTCAATTCTTCGCACTGCGCGCGCGCGGCAATGTCGAGGTCGTACAGGATTTCAAGATGGTCGGCTAGAAATTGTACCGGAACAATGAGTACGGCTCGCACGTCCTGTTCATGGAGCTCTTTTAGAATATCTTTGAGGTCTGGCTTCAGCCATTCTTCGGGTGTGTGCCCAGCACTTTGATAGCCGGTATACCAAGCGCGTGGCGCTTCTGATGCTTTAGCTAAATTGCCCGCATCCATTGTAGAAAGTCTTGCGCGCACCGAAGCTATGGTTCGAGTGAGTTGTTCGAGATAGTTCGGGTCCTTATCTACGACACGCTGTGGCAAGCTGTGCGTCGTGAAGATAACGGGAACACGCGTCCCAAATTGGGTAGCAAGATGCAAAAGTGCTTGCTGCGTGCGACACGCAAGGAGTTCAATAAAATGAGGTTCTGTATTCCAAGGACCAGCCACAAAAACCTCCCCTTCTTCCGCATTAAAACCATATTTCTTGGCAGCTTCCAGAAAAGAAGCTTTGTATCCTTCCATAATAAAGGAGGAGAATTGGGGTGAGAGGATGATGCCGATGAGTGACTTCGCACCGCTGGCTTTGCACTGGGCAACTGCGTCCTCAATAAACGGCGCTGAGTGGCGCATGCCGACACGCACCGCGTACCCACTCCCAAGCAATTCTTGCAGGTGCGCTGCCTGGCTTTCTGTTATATCGATGAGTGGCGATCGGCCAATGAGTCGATACCGATTTTTAAAATCTTCTATAGTTGCTTCCGAGGCCTTACCTTTATATATACGCTCAAAGTATTCTTCAACGTGTTCGGCAGTCGTTGCTGAGCCATACGTCATTATGACAACACCAGTCACGTCCGTGTGCACGTTATTTTCCATGGACATATTCCACGAGCTTCTTAATGACCGTGTCATTGGCTTCAGGCGGCATACCGTGACCGAGATTGAAAATATATCCGTGCTTTGGATCAATCTCTGCGAGCAAACGGTCGGTGGTCTCCGTGATAGTGTTCCACGGCGCAAGTAGCGTCGCAGGATCAAGGTTCCCTTGGATGGACTTAGCGCCAATGCGACGCTTGGCGTCGCCAATACTCACACGCCAGTCAACGCCAATAACTTCGCAGTCGACATTCGCAAAATCTTCGAGCATGCCAGCAGTGTTCGTCGCAAAGTGAAGGCGCGGCACGTTCTGATCGCGAAGTTCAGCAAAGATGCGTTGCACATGCGGTACTACATACGTGCGATATTGCTCCGGTGAAAGTGCGCCAACCCAGCTATCGAAAAGCTGCACTGCTTGCGCACCCGCCTCAATCTGCACTTTCAAGTATTCAATGATGCCGTCTGATAGCGTTGCCATAAGTGTATTCCAGGCTTCTGGATGCTCAAGCATAAAGCGCTTGGTCTTGAACCATGTACGACTCGGCTTTCCTTCTATAAGATAACTCGCAAGCGTAAAGGGTGCACCGGAAAATCCTATAAGAGGTACCTTCAGTTGGCTGCGCAGTATTCGTATCGTCTCCTGCAAATACGCTATGCGCTTAGGCGTAAAAGTCTCTAGTCGTGCAACTTTTTCTGGGGTATCGATAGGGTCGTCAATGACCGGACCGACACCTTCAATAATGTCTACGTGTATACCCATTGCAATAGGCAGCAGCATGATGTCCGCAAAAAGTATCGCTGCGTCAACACCAAGAAGATCGATAGGTTCCATACTTACTTGTGCGGCGAGCTCGGGAGTCTGCGTGAGGGAAAGTACGTTATGCGTCTCGCGAAGCTTGCGATACCCAGGCAACGAACGACCGGCCTGGCGCATAAACCACACCGGAATCCGCTCGACCCGTTCACCACGACAGGCCTTCAGAAAATTATTCTCGTTCATTGAATGAGTCATATCTCTTAGTGTAAGGAAGTATTTATAGCATCGTTAACGCTTCTTCAAGCGGCATAGAGATACACGTGAATATCGGCAGGTCAGTCTTTGTGTGCCTACGCGATTCTGTCTCGCGCATGCTCATGACAAGCGTCTGAAAATCTTCGAGAGAATCCATTTGATAGGACACGATGAATTCGTGGTCGTCGATACCATAGGCGTACAGAAGCATTTGAGAAATGGTTTCGCTGAAGTTTCGACCTACATCCACGTGCGCTTTCATAATGCCGCGGCGTTCTTCAAATGGCATGAGGTGCCATTCGATTGTTTTGGTAAAGGGGTATACAACAAGGTATCGGTGCGGCCCATGGAAGTCACTTTCCTTTGGCGAGTGCGAACCTGCGTACTGCGAGGTACGGCGAAGACCGAGCAGTGTGTATGAAATGCGCAGATGCGCGCCAAGTGCAGTATGGAGAAGATCGCGCACAAAAAGTTGTAGCGCGTCTGGTGTTTCGGCATTCAGGTGTAGCATGAAGCGCGACCCCTGTCGGAGTGCAAGCGTGGCGTAGCTACGGGTATTGATGTGCATATGTGCTTCAACACATGCCACGAACTCCTTCTTGGCGGTTTCAAGTAGATCTTTAGGAAGCGTTGTGATACTCGGTTCTGCATCAAAGAAAATATAACTATAAAACTGCATTGGCTGACTCATACACTGATTATAGTACGCCTTGCGAAACGTGCCTAAATCCAGCTTCCTTTGCGGCTTTTGCTGTAGTGGGACCTATACAAAGCGCGGGAATCTGCCGCGCTACCTTCTTTTCTGAAGTCGTAAGTTGTTTTAGGAAGCCATGGACACCTGACGGGCTTTTAAAGGAAAGCTGAGTGTATACGCCAGAAGCCAACGCGCGTTTTACTGACGGTGATACGGGAATAGGAACGGGTATGTATAAAGGTACGACTCGGACGCGCGCGCCCTGCGCGCGCAGTATTTGTACGGGTTCTTGAGGGGCGATAGCCGAGCGAGGAAAAAGAATTCGTTGGTCTTTCACACTTCCAAGACTTTTCACCATGTCACGGACGGTGAGGCGTTCAGGTATTGCGTGAATAGAAAAACCGGCGGCACGCAGTGCCGCCGCTGTCTCAGGACCTACTGCCGCAATGCGAGTCTCTTGCGAGACCTTACTGTTTCGCGTGCGCAATTCTTTAGCAAAGAACGTGACGGCATTCTTGCTCGTAAAAAGAATCCAGTCGTACTGGAAAACACAATCAAGCGCGCGACTGCTACCTTTCGAAAGCTCCTTAGGCACTACGCGCACTCCTATTGCAAGGGTCGTATACGTTTGCATGCCGCTAAATATGCAAAAGCCTCTGCCCAAGCAGGTTGCCCAGATCATCGCTCTCGTCTGCAGGCAAGCGCATGTATTCACGCACAACCTTTCCACGTGAATCTTCGCGCATACCTATCAACACATAGTCGTCGCCATCGCGATATGCATACGCTCCCGTTGGAGACTTGCACCCACCACCAAGTGTCTTGGAAAATGAACGCTCAATACGCGCAATGCGCGTAGCGTCTTTGTCATGAATTGCCTCAAGTAGTGTTTGCAGTTCTTCGTTACCTTCCTTTACCTGAACAGCGAGTATCCCCTGCCCAGGCGCTGGGGTCATATCATGCGGTTCAAAATAATGAATGATCCGATCTTCAAGTCCAAGACGCTTGAGTCCCGCTGCTGCGAGAATTATTGCGTCATACAGACCTTCATCCAGTTTCTGAAGTCTCGTAATAACATTTCCGCGCAGACTCTGCATATGCACGTTAGGTCGTAGCGCACGCATCTGTATTTGGCGGCGCGCGCTATCGGTACCGATAACGGCACCATGGACGATGTCTGCGAGTGATTCGCCATTCTTAGTGATAAGCGCGTCGCGGGCGTCGTCGCGGGCGAGATAGGCACCGATATGCAAACCCTCTGGCATATCATCAGCCATGTCTTTCAGACTATGCACTGCCAAGTGAATCTCGCCTGCCAAGAGCGCCGTTTCTATTTCTTTGGTGAACCACCCCTTCCCGACCGTATCGAGTGGGATAGGGCCTTGATTAAGGTCGCCGTGTGTTTGAATGACGCGTACTTCTATCTCAAGCGCAGGATTCACGGCCCGAAGCGCTGCTACCGTTATATCTACTTGTTTAAGGGCAAGAGCACTCCCGCGCGAACCAATAATGAGTTTCCCTAGTGAGGACATATACCGATAGTACCGTCGCTAAGGGCATATCGGCAAATAACCGAAATAATCTATAGACCGGCTACGGAAGCACCGATGAGAATGCAAGAGTGACGCAAAAAGAGACGAGAACGATGAGTGAGAAGAGGAAGATGCGTCGTGCCCAGGCACTAGGCTTCATAGTCAAGTATCCGCGAATGCTTTGTATAAGCCATGCAAATCCGACGATGAGAGTGAGCGCCAGATAGCTATGCCCCGCATAGCTATACATAGCGAGTGATAAAGTCGCTATGATATAGAGAAGAATGCTGATAACGATATGTACTTTCGTTACATGTATTCCCTTTTGTGCAGGTAGTACAGGAATTCCGGCTGCACGGTATTCTTTGAGTCGATAGAGCGCAATTGCATAAAAATGTGGAATCTGCCACAACGCAAGGATGATAAAGAGGATGAGTGCCGCAGTATCAAGATGATTCGTTACAGCGGTGTATCCAACAACAATTGGAATTGCACCTGGAATCGCGCCAATGACGGCCGCCCAAGGAGACGTGCGCTTTGCCCTGGTATACGGACCTACGTACATGCCGAATCCAAATAGTGCCAAGCCGGCCGTGAGGGAATTCACGTATATATATAGGAGAGCAAAGCCAGCAAGCCCGAGAACACTTGCATATATGAGGGCGGTTCGTAGGGTGATAACGCCCGTCACGAGCGCACGGCATGCTGTGCGCTCCATCTTCATATCCATGTCGCGGTCTAAATAATTATTACACACACACGCTGACGCAATCACGAGCCCAATGCCAACTATCGTCGCAAGAAAGAGTATTGGATCCACGTGCAATTGCGACGCAAACAGAAACGCTGCTATCGTCGTACATGCATTTCCATAGACAATGCCCGGTTTTGCTAGACGATAGTACTCGCGATATAGGTTCGGCGAAGATAGTACAACATTGCTACTCTTCTTGATCATATTCCAGGCTGGCGCTGCATGTACTTATTCATTTCTTCGGTACTCGGCATCATGCGAGTATTCAGGCTCGCCATAATCCATACAGAACCCGAAACCAGTATGGCGACGATAACCACGGCAAAGCCAAGCGTGAATAGTCGCGTGCGCGAGGATGGTTTGAGATCAATATGAAGAAAAAGTCGCATTTGCACGAGAAACTGTAGGCACGCAATCACAAGTATGGCTGCTATAGTCGTGCGGAGCGGTGGATAATGAGCGTAGACAGCCAAGAAGTAGGCCGCCCCCGTAAGAAAGAGAGAAACAATAAAGCCAAGCGTGTAGCCAACCCACAATCGTCGTGACCTATGTGGCCAGGCTCCAATCTCATGAAAATATGTTTTGGTACTTATCATAGGGCTAGTAGATATACTATCGTGAAAATAAAGATCCATACGATATCGAGAAAGTGCCAGAACATACTCCAGAGCAAGAGCTTACGCATCGTCGAACGCGTGAGTCCTACGCACGTAATAGCGATGGCAAGCGCGATAGCCCATATAAGTCCTACAAATATATGAAGGCCATGCGTTCCTACAAGGGTGAAATATGAGGACAAGAAACCACTCACCTGCGGACCACTACCCTTTCCAATGAGCGTACTGAATTCAGATAGTTCTATGACAAGAAAGATTGTGCCAAGTAGGAATGTTACAAGAAGACCCACGACAGTCCACAGCCTGCTTCCACTACGCGCAGCCAGAAGCGTAAGACCACTCGTAAAGCTACTCGTAAGCAAAATGACAGTCTCTAGCAGTACAAGCGGTGCGCTGAATGCGAGGCTTCCGTGTAACGTGCTCGCTCGCAGCACCGCATACGTTGCAAACAAGCCGGCAAACAGCACAAAGTCCGTCATAAGATACATCCAGAATCCGAATACTACCGTTCCGTCAGCTGCGCGATCTTCTTCGGTCATGTGTTCGTGTGGGGGATGCATGGTGTTCATGTGGCAGCTACAGTGCTGTGTCCGCTTGCGCGGTGGTACCTACGTGCTGCAGCTTCTGCGCGCGCCACCTCATGTGCTTGCATCGTCCACTCCGTATCTTCAGCACATGCTCGTGCGATAACCGCGATAACGACGCCAAAGAATCCTACGGTAATAAGTAGTCCTATGTGCCATACAATGCCAAAGCCAAGGGCAAAGACAAACAGCGCAATGACGACGCCTGCACTCGTGTTCTTTGGTAAACGAATATCTTCGTACACAGCTGTTGTACTCGCTTCATACTCATACTCTTTACCTTCTGCACGTAGTGCTTTCTTCTGATGCCAAAACGCATCGAGTGAATGCACTACGGGGAGAATCGCAAAGTTGTATGCAGGTGCAGGCGATGGGACGGACCACTCAAGCGTGCGGCCATTCCACGGATCGCCGGTCGTATCTATGTTTTCACGTCTGCGCCGTATACTGCGCACTATTTGCGCGATTTGGAACACAAATCCGAAACTCAGTATGACGGCACCGATACCAGCCACGATAAACAATGACTGCCAGCCAAGCCCAGCACTATAGTGGTCGAGTCTACGCGTCGCTCCCATAAAACCAAGTATATACAACGGGCCAAAGGCAAGAATAAAACCAATAAGCCAACACCAGAATGCCTTGCGACCAAATGACTCATCGAGTTTGAAGCCGAGAATCTTTGGTAGCCAATACGTGAGACCGGCGAAGTACCCGAAGAGCACGCCGCTCACGATCATCGTATGGAAGTGTGCGACCAAGAAGAGACTGTTATGAAGCTGATAGTCAGCGGCAGGTTCAGCCAAGACAAGCCCGGCCACTCCGCCAAGCGTAAAGAGCACGACGAAGCCCATGAACCACAGCATCGGCGTCATGAAGCGTATGCGACCTTTGTACATAGTAAAGATCCAGTTAAAGATCTTTACGCCCGTCGGAATGGCAATCACCATCGTCATGATTCCAAAGAAGGCATTCACGTCAGCACCTGCGCCCATCGTAAAGAAATGATGCAGCCACACCAAGAATGAAAAGAATACGATCGTAATCACGGAGAGCACCATCGACACATAGCCAGCAAGTTTCTTTCCTGAGAATACCGGTACCACTTCCGAGAAAATACCGAAGGCCGGGAGCACGAGTATGTATACTTCCGGATGACCCCATGCCCATACCAAGTTCACATACATCATCATGTTTCCCCCTGCGTCTGCGGTAAAGAAATGAAAGCCTAGCGTTCGGTCGAGTGCGAGAAGCGCAAGTGTAACCGTGAGTATGGGAAAGGCGAATACTACCAAGGACATCGAGCCTGCAACCGTCCAGGTGAACATTGGCATGCGCATACTGGTCATACCTTTGCAGCGATTGCGAATAATTGTTACGAAAAAGGTAATGCCAGAGAGAAGACTGCCGATACCAGAGATCTGTAGACTCCACAACCAATAGTCGATTCCGACAGTGGGGCTATAGGCGAGCTCCGACAACGGCGGATACGAAAGCCAACCGGCGGTTGAGAAATCCCCGAGGATAAGCGAGCAGTTTACGAGCGCGGCACCGGCAGCAAAGAGCCAGAAACTAAGTGAGTTTAAGAATGGAAAAGCAACGTCGCGCGTGCCTATCTGGAGCGGAAGTATGAGGTTTATGAGGCCGAACATGAGGCCCATAGCTACAAAGAAGATCATGATGGAACCGTGCGCTGAGAATATCTGCTGGAAATGCTCAGAAGAAAGTATGCCGTTTGAAGCTCCTACTGACGTCGCTTGTTGCAGGCGCATGAGCAGGGCATCAGTTCCGCCGCGCGCAAGCATGACGAAGGCCACGACTAAGTACATGATGCCGATGCGCTTGGGGTCGAGCGAGGTAAACCATTCGCGCCAGAGTCTGCCCCAGAATCTAAAGTAGGTAATGGCTCCAAGCGTAGCTGCAAGCCCTCCTACAAGCACCACTGCGCCGCCCCAGGCAATAGCGTTCTGCGGAAGTGCCGCGAGGGAGAGCTCGCCAACTATAAAATGATGCCAGCTCATAGGGATGAAGGTGTGCTCGGCATACTCATAGGCATCGCATGCATGAGCGACATGGCAGGAGCGTGCATCATATACTTCATTATGATTGCATTATATAAGCCATCTGCAACCGGAGCATACGTCATTGCTGGTACACGCTCGCTTGGCGATGCAAGCTCAGTGTATGTTTCATTCGTAAGCGGTTCGGAATACCGCTTCACATTCACTACCCATGCATCAAAATCTTTCTTTGAAACGGAGGTAGTAACGAATGTCATTCCTGCAAATCCTCGGCCACTAATATTTGCAGACGCACCGTTATACGTACCGCGTGTATCTGCAGAAAGATGTAATTGCGTTTGCATGCCTGGCATAATCATAATCTGTCCTCCAAGTTTTGGAATCCAGAATGAATTCATCGGCGCGTCTGCGGTCAGTTCGAACTGTATAGGTGTCTGCTCAGGAATCTCAAGCATGTTCACCGTCGCAATTCCCTGCTCTGGGTAGATAAAGAGCCACTTCCAATCGAGCGCGACTACTTGAACCGTTATTGGTCTTATGCTACTTTCGAGCGGTTTGTATGGGTCCAGATCGTGCGCTGTCTTCCACGTAACAAAGGAAAGGATGATGATTATGATTGCTGGAATCACCCACCAGACGGCTTCAGCTAACCAATTGTCATGGTCCCAGCCAGGCTTGTGCCGTTTTTCTGTCGAACTACTTGTTGCGCGATATCGCCAGGCAAACCAAAACAACAGGCCGAATACGGGAATCACAACACTAGAGGAAAGAAGCCCAGTGATGAGTATCACCGTTGATTCTTCGTGGCCTATAGGCCCTTCTGGATGAAGAACGATGAGATTCCCGCCCTGAAGATGGCCAAGTAGTAATATGCCGAGCATAGCGAATATCGCGACTATTGGCAGTATCAAATACCTCTTCATTGCTTCAATATATCACTCTCCCACTTCAGGTTTTTACCTTTCTGCTTTGTAGTAGCTACCGTTGATGTTTTTTACTCTTACGGACAGGAAGCGCTGCTGTAGAGGCCCCGTATAAGCGCTACATGGCTAGTTTTTTGTGCAAAAAGGCAATCGTCTTCTCCCACGCGTCCTTCGCTGACTCCGCATTGTATGCAACGGAGTTTGTATCATTAAAGAAAGCGTGGCCGACGCTTGGGTATACAACGGCTTCGAAATCCTTTCCATTCTTTGCCATGTCTTCCTTGAGCTGTGGCAGTGATTCCATGAGCGGAACATCGTTCTCGCCGTAGAACGCAAGGATCGGACACATAATGTTTGGCAGCTGGTCGGCGGTTGGCGGATGACCATAGAATGGCACAGCGGCCTTGATACGAGAATCACTGGCTGCGAGATTGAAGCTATAGCTACCACCAAAACAGAAACCGAGTACAGCTATTGAGCCGTTTGCGTTCTCATCGGCAAGCAAATAATCAACACAGGCCTTGAGCGTTGCAGTGGCCTGCTGAGCGTATTCATTCTGATGGATAGGTTGCATTGCCGCTCGAAGCTTTGGCTGCACTTCGTTACGCTTCTCGGGATCAAACAGATCCTTCTGAATTTCAGGGTTTAGTGCTTCAAGAACCCCCGCAGGCAAGAGTTCTGGCGAGAGCACGCGATATCCCTCTCGAGCAAAACGATCGGCAACCGAGCGTATATGATCATTCACGCCCCAAATCTCTTCAAGAACGATGAGTCCCGGATACTTATCTCCATCATCAGTATAGGAATGATAGGTCGGAGCGCTATTGATAGTGATGTCTTTGTGCATAGGCCTTTAGTATATACCCAAATCCGTGCGCATGGCATCAAGAGAAACCCGCGCAGACCCCTACTTCGCGGTAGTATTTTGTCCGAGCACAATAGGGGCCACCGCAATTATCTTATTTTGTGAGGGTCGATAGAGAATGGCTTCCATAGCTTTTGGATATGCAAGTAACGTATCGCCATTTTGAGCTCCTGCAAAGAATTTCTGGTCGCGCACTTTAGAGGCGTCCGAGACAGTTGCGACTGTCGGTGCCTCGTCGGGAAGCACGATAAGTGTTCCCACCTTTGCAACAAGGTCCTGAGTTTGACGAGCTTGAAGCGCAGCGGGATCACGAGCAAGGGTGCGATAGGCGTAATAGAAATACCCTGCTGACGCACAGGCTGCAATACCTAGTAGGGGCAGAAAAATGCGTACAACGTTTTGCGGTAAAGGATTCTTTGGCTTCGCGCTTGTTATTGATGTCCGCTCTATCGCAGGCATCGGAGAAAAGGTTTGAAGAGGTTCCTTACGGAGAGGTTTTGATGTGTCTCGCGCTTCAGCACCGGTGAGAATGGAAGTTTTTCGAGCAGGCATAGCAAGCGTGTGTACGTAAATTATTGTATCGATGACACACTATCCGTAGCGACAGAAGTATCAGTCGGCGCAGCTATTTCTGTACTACTACTACTAACGGGCTGGCTGGGAGCAGTGTCGGGAGTGGTCGTTGTACTTGCTGGAGCGACCTCGGCACGTTCTGTTGGCACAGAGGTCACAGAGGACCCTATTAGTGCAACAGGTAACGGAATAAGTAGTTCTTCCGCTTTCGCAAAGGCATGCCATGAGAATGTAAGACTCTGCTGTGGCGCAGTATGCACTTGTATGCTAAATCCCGCAGGAGTCACGTCCGTTATCCAGTAGGTTCCGCCGGCGTCTCCTTGCGGAGTAATGGTGACTATTGGCGGAGCATCATACGCATGCGCAAAGGTAACGGCTGTCATTGTGTCACCGGGGAGCATGAGCGCTTCTCCTACCGTATCCATGCCAAAGGTTACGTGACCAGCAACGCTTAAGCCACCTGAAATAGCAAGTTCGTTAAGCGAGGAGAGTGATACTCCAGAGCCAGTGCTGGCAGCAACTCCCGCAGCAAGAGCTTGTATTTGCGCTTGCTGAGACTGTATCGCTTTTGTAAGGTATGGTACGAATCCATTGAGCGAAAGCTCCTTGAACCCGCTCGCTGGATCGGTCATGACGAGCTCAGGAAATATTTTCTCGACATCCTGGGCGATGAAACCGTACTTAAGACCTGCAGAATCAGCATCTGTCTTCCAGTGGTACGAGACAGGGCGAAGTGCGAGCACAGAAGCAAGGGTCGAATCACTCAGAGGCGTTATATCTTTCTTCAATCGCTCATCCGACGAACAGCTCAAAAGACCGGTTATGCCAGAGAGTGTACATAAGAGCGAATTCGCACTGGTCTGGAACCTTGCAACCGTGCCGCCGACGTCGCCTTTCACATCAAGCGGGTATGCGGGGCTAGTAATACCGATACCCACGAAACCATTAGCGTCTACCACAAACTTTGCGGCAGTTGATGAGCCGATGGAGAGCATTGGCAAGCCCGCTCCGGCGATGACGGTAAGCTTTGCGGTTGGCGTGCTAGTACCTACGCCAACGTTTCCGTTACCAGTAGCCAGATAAGTTGCACCCGAGACCGTGAGGCCTGTTGACGAGGCGCTGCCTGCGAACTGCTGGAGCGCCGTAAATGTCTGCGCTTGTGAAAGATATCCAACATTTGAAAGCGTACCGGATGCATTTATATTGACGCCATTAAGCTGAAGCGCATTGGTTGCATTGATGATAGGACTCGTAAGTGACGTACCTAGTGAAAGCGACGACGTAAAGGATGGCGCGCCAGAACCTCCCACGAGCACCGTACCGGAAGGCCCGGCCGACGTCACCTGAAGCGCGCCGCTGCCGTTGCCATATACGAGTCCGTTCAGCGCAAGCGTGGTGGTACCAGTACCTCCGCGTGTCGTGGTGAGCACGCCCGTCGTATCCGAGAGCGCGATACCAAGGGTAGACGTCGCAATCTGAAGCCACGATCCGCCCGTGCCCATAAGCAGACCGCCCGGTGTCGGGTTCGTGATGCCGGTTCCTCCGGAACCGGCCATAAGTGCTGTCGAGAGCGTAAGGGCACCGGTACTTGAGAACGATGACGTCGCCGTTGTACCAAATACTGCAGGGCCCGATACAGTGAGGCCAGCGATTGTCGCGCCATTTGTTACCGACAAGCTCGTAGTTGTGGCGGTACCATTTACCACAAGCCCCGTCGACGACGCAATGCCGGCAACACTAAGATATCCACTACCCGTTGAAAGCATCGTAGACGGCACCCAATCGCTGCCATTCCATACAAGCATATCACCGCTCGTAGTTCCCGAATGCGGAATGCTGTACCCAGCAGATACGGCGAATACTCCGGTCGTGGTGCTGTAGCTAAGCGACGCGCTCGCAGAAGAAAGCGCACTACGCGAGCGCGCATCCGTGTAGTACAAATGCAATGAATTCTCAGCTACAGCAGAGGTGTCGAGTGCCTGCCAGGTCTTGTCGCCACGCCAGTATTGCGCCGTAGTCCCTGTCGCAATTGCATTCTCTTTTTCAGTGGCAAGTTCATTGATAGCTGCTTGCACATTGGTTGCGCTTATCGTGCCGGTCGCCGTATTCGTTATTTGGCTTGCCGTATAGTCACCACTCTGTGGCGTGATAGTGCCGACGCGCCCGAATACGCTTGTGACAGTATTTGTCGTATTTATTTTGCTCCATGCCGTACCATCACAGATAGCCCAGTCGTTTGCGTTCCAGGTTGAGACAGCGCCAAGCGTCGTAGTACCAGACGTCGAAACAACGTAATAATAACCTTTGCTTGATAGAGTACAGGAGCCGTTGGTGAGAGTCGGCGTGTTCGCATTCGCATTCCAGGTGCCCTGATAATTAAGCGAGCCGTCCATCGTCGCCAACAAATCGCTTACGGCGATCTTTTTGTTAGTACCCGAACTACTCTGATAGAGCGTTACGTAATCATTATTTGCAGCGCTCGTGACTGCAGTGAGTCCTGGTATAGAAAATCCAATGTCGAGTGAGCCGCCGCCAGCAGTGAGAGTCACCCCGCCTGAACCAGTCGCATTGGCAACCGTATACCCACTACCGTTTCCAATAAGGAGCTGACCATTGGTTGGCATAGCGGTCGCACCGGTTCCGCCATAGCCAACAGCAACAGGTGTTCCTTGCCAGGTACCACTCGCTATTGTACCGAGCGTGGTGATAGACGCTTGGCCTGCGTAGCTTGAAGACAGGCGCAAACCATTTCCTGACGTTGACAGCGACGACCCATCAAGTGCGACTGAGAAGACGTGCGAATTTGGGTCTACATGAATACCTTGCTCGCTTGCTGAGTACGCGATACCTCCGTCGTCATTGGCCCAGGCAAGCGCACCGCTTACGATCTTCAATACTTTTCCATCTGCTCCGATAGGAAGCGTGGTCCATCCATCTGTACCACTCGTGTAGGGCAACGATCCAGAAGGGATACCTTCGCCAACGGTGATGGCGCGGATAACGCGGCAGTTAGGGATAGTGGGTGAACACTGCGGATCGAGCGTTTGTTCGGGATTATACGGCATACCATTCCATACAGCGTGCGCGATGTGAGTAGGAAAAATAGAGAACGATGCACCCAGTACGAAAATGGCACAGAGCACAGCAAAGAGCCGCGACACACGGCTTTGGTGAAAGGCTGAAGTAGTGGAGAGAGTGGTACGCATACAGAACGACGGACGTTCTCGGATAGTCTGGTGCGCAACACCTGAACTTTTATAGTGTATCAGTAATACGGGAAATGCATGTCGCATGCCTGTGGAGAAGTCTTATGAGCGGCCCCGCATGACGCGCCATAGAGCATGATGCACATCAATTACGACAATACCACCGACGAGTAGTATAGCGGCTAATAATATGAAGAATTCAATCGTTGCCCAGTCATAATTACTTTGTACCTGGAAACTATCAGCTGCGCCGGATGCGATACTCGCGCCATGATCGTCTGTAATTGAAATACGTATAGTATGTAGACCAGAGCCTGCATTTGCTGGTACAACCATATAGTCGCTGAACGATGCCTGCGTCTCAACGGCCTTTATGACCTGTGCAGATGCAATGATGGCTTCCCCTTCTGCAAGGTTGTACGCAATCGTAAAATCATGACGTCCTTGATTATCCGGATAGAGAAAATCTATTTGGAAGTAGACGCGTTCCCCAGCCTTTACAATCGAATCGGACTCAGGAATTGATACTACGACACTTGCTGCGTGCACAGGCGTTGTAATGCTGCTACACACACAGAGTGCACAGAGCACACTTCCTATGATTTTAAGGGCGCGTCTCATGGCGTGATACGACTGAATATCGTGTAAGCGCATATAAAAGCCCGATAAGCAGGATGATAATACTTGCATATACCGCAGCTGAAAGCAGATGGCCGTACTGAATTACTCTAAGGTCGCCATATGCTTCCTGCTCATCAGAGATATTGAGCAGCACCCAGTATTGACGGGCATCTACTCCCAACCGTACGCCCGGCGTCATTACATGACGGAAAGAGAATACCTTGCCGGCATATGTAAAATTCCCGGTAGGCTCGGAAGAAAATATCTTATCGGTAACAGCTTGCGGATAATCTCCAAAGAGCGACGTTCGCTGCCATCTGGAGCGACGAGATATCGGCCCTTATTATCAAGAAGTACTATAGTTTCACTCGTTCGCTCCGCTTGCTGCACATCCGTGAAGAGTGGCGTGAGGTTAAAACCGATTTCATATGCACCAATAGTGGTGCTACCTTCGACCATAGGGACATATACATATATGAGCGGGATCGTATCACCTGTGGGAGTTGTATAGCCTACAAAATCTGAAGCAGTTATCTGTCCCGGACCTTCTTGTGCTGATATTTGCGCGAGATCGGTAAACGGACTTCCGGGTTCTCCTTCGGAAGGAGTGTCAGCGGTTTCTCCTGCATACAACGGGACACTATCAGTTATGGGTAGATAGCGTACAAAATAATATAGACCACTATCTTTGACGTAATCCTGTAAGCGCAGATTATACGAATTTTTATCCTCCGCAGATATTCCGCGTTCAAGCAACACCATATTCTCAAGTACGCGAATACCACTCAGTCCTTGGAGTGTATACGCTTCAATACCCATTCCGAGCACCGCTATGCGGTTATCCAGAAGATCGCTGTCTGTAGCATGATGAAATTCGGTCTCACGAACAAATTCATGGTACTGCTGTACACAGATCGCGATAAGGAGAAGTACCAGGAGGGAAAAGATAAGGCGCACAATGGCTACCGAGGAGAGTGCAGGCTCGCGGTGGCTTACCCGTACTTTTCTCATAGTAGTTGAGCTACGTCTACTACGTCTTTATACATACGATATCGATGAATGCCGTAGACAATACTGACAAGTAGGACAAGGAACAGTAGCCACCACGGTAGCGCACAGCCGAACCAAGCCAAGAGTGGAACATGCGAATACAACCATGAAAAAGG
>CAXUAR010000003.1:0-705 GCA_964249155.1 uncultured bacterium
CCGCGCCGTGATCGCGACGAATGCTGCGCGAGTTCTGGGTATTGGTCATCAAATGTCTCCCTATTGGTGGTGACGTTTTTGCAGTGGTTTGTACTTTGAACTGCTTGGGACATTATTAGCCCAAATATGGTATTTGTCAAGGCAGTAGGACTGCTGGCGTAACTAGCAGCGGTAAAACACCTCAATTTCTACCTTTTAGAACGTATATTCACCCTACTCCAGGTCGTGCTTATGAAGTACTTGTTCTACGTCACTTGGGACCTCAATTGGCTGCGTTTTCTGTTGCATCTCCTCTTCACTATTAAGCCCAATACCCATCTCAGGCTGAAGCGTATAGAGCGTTACGTGGGTGGGCTGGAGCGGAATGGAGATCTTTAATTCTTGCTCGGCATAGGCAAAGAATGCATCCAAGTTTGAAATCTCGCAGAGTGTGACGATCGTCTTGCGGTCCATCGTTTCTGCAAATCGGAACTCGCCGGTATATCTGACAAAAAGAATTTCGTGATCTTTGGCATACGCACAGAAAAGAGAAAGTATTTCATCTTCGATGTTGTTTCCGTATTTTCGTATCAAATTCTTCACACACAACAGACTCACGTGGAAGGTCGACTTTGCTTGCAAAGTATACTGACCTACCAAGAGTCGCGGCGGCAGCCCTTCGAGTGATATCGGGAGCGCCACATACCCCTGTCCGTATGCATGGAG
>CAXUAR010000003.1:715-6813 GCA_964249155.1 uncultured bacterium
CACAAATATAATTTGGTTTCTCCATATCCTCTATCCGAGTTTAATTCCCGCAACAACTATTTTCTGCATCTCCTCCCATGGAATGTGCGACTGTTCGACCGTGCGATTATGAGGTCCACCATTCAGAAGAGAGTTCGTCGCAGGGTCGTAGTACCAGTATGGTATGGCGTCGATTGTTCGAGTCGATTCAATCTGTCCATAGTCTAACTCGATACCTTTCAGTTCAGCTTCCCGCAGACGTATGAGCGCCATCGTCTTTGAAAGGCTTATTCCTTTGTGCTGCTTGGTGAGGATTGCATAGTGATTGCTGTTTTCGGATCGCTGCACAACTACATCTGCCAATCGTCCTGATTGCGAGCGCAAATATCCTGGCATTGACGGCTTATCAGATATCACAAAACTAATTTTTATCTTCTTTCCCGCCTGCTCGAGAACTATCTCACTATATGTGCCTTCTTTTTCTTTACGCTTGATATCGTTCGGAAGACCCACAGCATGCTCGCACGCCACGAAATGATGCGCCTTGAGGAGCGGGAGCACATACGACACAATCGGATGTGGATCGTCCGTATACATCTTATTGAGCGAAGCAATGAGGCCCGAGAGACCGAAGGCGCGGTCAAGCGGGTCTTTTGAAAGCGTGCCCTTCCCTTGTGTGTCGTCGCGCACGGCGTATCCGATGAGCTGTATAAGTTCTGGATTCTTACGGATGCCAAGGGCTTCAGCAACAAGCTCTGTCGCTGTTTTATTTTTGCCATGGTGATCAAACAAGCCTCCACCTACATCAAGCGCAAGTATGCCTTTATTAAGCAACGACTCGAAGGTTTCCCCTCTCTCAAGGGAGTGTTTGATTTCTATGTGTGCGGTATCGACTCCCGGAAAGTGCTGCGTTCCGTATTCGCGCAGGAGAAAGATGGAAACGATGGTGTCAGGCTGCGGCCTGGTGGGGAGAAATATGCGTTCGATATTCACTCAAATACTATTACACGAAAATTCCGAGCAAGAAAGCTACACTGATTCAATACGTGGGAAAAGATTCTCGGGCTTCGTATTTAAGGCGATCGCATTCAGTATTGTTTCAGCAGTAGTTGGCATTAACCATTTCAAATCTAAAGCAATCTTATGAAGCTGCATGACTAGCTTCTCAATATCTTTTTTACCATCTTCAAGAGTATCAGGATTCTTCACCTTTCTAAAAGGTTCCCAAAGAGTCATGTTTATATCGGTATTGCTTATTGCTCCGAATATACCCCCAATAACGTCATTGAATTGGAAGTTGGTAAGATTTATTAAATTACCCTCCGAAGGGTACGCATACTCTTCTGTAATTGATACGGGCTCCGAAAGATAGGTCTGGGCAAGTTTCATTACTCGAGCCACAAGATTACCTAATCCGTTTACCAAGTTTGCGAGATACCATTCATCAAGACGGTCCCAAGTAATATCTGTATCTTCAGTCGGATGGACATGTCGAAGAAGCAAATAGCGAGTTGCATCGGTACCATATTTATCTATGAGATCATTCGGATCTATCACATTCCCAATCGATTTCGACATCTTCTGACCTTCGGAAGTGATATACCCATGAATGAATATGCTTGTTGGTAGCGGAATACCAGCTGATAAGAGCATGGCTGGCCAATACATCGTGTGGAATCGATTAATACCTTTACCTATGAGATGCAGTCTCTCATTAGACTGCATCCAGTATTTCTTATATTCTTCAGAACTAGTCTCATAGCCCAACGCAGTTATGTAATTAGCCAACGCATCATACCAAACATATAAGTACTGATCTGGATCATTTGGGACCGGAATTCCCCACCCTTTCGCACGAAGGGCTGAACGAGACACACTAAAGTCTTCCAAACCTCCTCGAATAAATGATAGTGCTTCTCGTTTTCGACTTTCTGGAATAATACGAATCTCGTCTGTTTCAATTAGTTTCTCTATTTTTTCTTGGTACGCTGAGAGACGGAAGAAATAATTCTCTTCTTCAATTTCCTCAAGCTGTATTCCGGGATGTTCATGGCATTCTCCGTTAACTAATTCCTTTTCTGTTTTAAACTCTTCGCACCCAACGCAGTAGAATCCTCTGTAAGATTTCTTGTATAAGTCTTCTGGCTTTGTCGAAAGCCAAAGTTTTTGAGCCCCTTTTCGGTGACGCTCATCCACAGATGTTCGTATGAAATCGTTGTACCTCACATCCAGTCGTTCATCCAAAGTAATAAAACGTTCTGCGTTCTCTTGAATATATTCTTTGACCGGCTTTCCAGCAGTTTCTGCAGCTTGAACGTTTTTAAGTGCGTTATCATCTGTTCCCGTTAGAAAAAATACGTCTTCGCCAAGAAGTCTTTGTGCACGTGCATAGGCATCAGCTTGCACATACTCAAGCGCATGGCCTAGATGTGGCTTAGAATTTACATATGGTATGGCCGTGGAGACGAAGATAGTTTTTTTCATAGTGAAATATCAAGTACCTTTTTTAGCTCTTTCTTAACAAGCTTCGATTTGGTCTTTTTCTCATCGTGCCTGATATATGGTTTAAGCGCAACAAGGAGTCCTAGAAGCGACTCCCGAGCAGCACAGACCAAATGATGATAATCCTGATTTCTTACATACCCATCCTTTCCTTCGTACCCAGCAAGATGATCAGATTCTACGTTCCCAACGCGATAGCCAAATGCTTGGAGAATCTTGCGTATCTGCTGTAAGAGATTCTCATCATACTGACCCCACGCTAGGATAGTATCATTTTACCTTGGTTCGTTATGAATATACTCCCGTTGGCATCAGTAAATCCAGCGAGGAAGGCATAGAAGTGAGATTCCGTTTTAAAGACCCATTCAACACCTCGATTCTTCTTTAAAAGAAAAGAGAACGATAGGTCTACGAATGTCTCACAAGCGACAACACCTTTGGGATTTGCTTTTCCAAGCCAAACACGTCCATAGAGAGAGAATAAATTATGAAACAATCTGGGCCGCCGCCCGCTTCCCTCTATCGAAATCGTTCAAGAACTCTCGAAGCGCGGCAGCTACCGGAATAGCAAGGAGTACACCGAGGAAACCGGCAAGTTCCCCGCCCACGATAAGTGCGAGAATGACGAGTAGTGGCGGAATGCCGACCACTTTATTCACCACGAGCGGATGCACAATGTGCGATTCGAACTGATTAATAATGACGTAAAGCCCCGTAACGATGAGCGCAAGCGGAAGTCCGCCCGTTGAATACGCAAATACGATAGGAGGAAGCGCTGATATAACCGAACCAAAGACGGGGATAAGCATCATCGCTGCGGTCAGCACCGCAAGCAAGAACGCATAGGGAACGCCAAGAATAAGCAGTCCAAGATACGAAAGCACGCCACCAATCATCGAAGATAGAAGTTGCCCCTGCATCCAGAGGCCTATTTTCTTTTTTGCGCGAATCCATAGTCCAACGACATATTCCTCCTGTGCAGCCGGCGTTATCACGCGCAAGAAATCATCGATGCCGGTTTCCTGCATAGCAAAGTAAAACGAAAGAACGACAACAAGACCGAAGGCAAAGATGCCGCCGAATATCGTTGCAACAAGTCCGAAGACATTCTCGGATGTACCGGTGAACACGCCGCGGAATTCGAGAACGGTATGAAATGCCGATTGTGCTTCGTTTGCAATTGCTGATCCTGAATCAATTGCCGTAAGGCTATTGAGTGGAAATTTAATCGAATCGAGATATTGCGGGATGACCGAAAGTATTCCCTGCGCATCGGAGAGTATGGGCGGAAGAAAGAAATACACAATACCGAAGAACGCGCCAAAGACGGTCACGTACATAAGGAGCACCGATAGGACTCGCGGGATGCGATTCCGTACCAAGAACGCAACGCCCGGCTCGATGGCTGAAGCTATGACGACTGCCGTAAGTACGAGCAGGACGATTCCGCGAAGCGTCCACAGAGCGTAGGCCAATGCTCCAATGATTATGGCTCGCATGAACGTGCCCGAAGTTATCGAAATCGTGGAGTCTGGCTTCATATAGGCGATTTTAGCACAAATCGCCGTATCTTGAGGACCTCCGTGCGCAGGACGATTCTAGGACGAAGCCTTAACACCCTTCCAAAATGCCACGTACCCCTTGAAGTCATGGCCGACTTTCTCAATAGAGCCATCTTTTGGCTCTGGGTAGTACCAGGCGGCATCCTCGTTGCGTTCGCCACCGACGACGACCGTATAGTAGTGCGCAAGCCCTTTCCATGGACACACGCTCGTAGTCGCACTGTATTCAAAGTATTCCCTCTTAACCGCTGCTGGCGGAAAATACTGATTCCCTTCGATCTCGATAGTCTCGTCACTCTCTGCGATTACCGTGTTGTTCCAGGTTGCTTTCATGCTGTAAGTGTATTACGTAATCGCAGTTCTAATACGCTCCGCAGCCTCTGCAATTGAAAGGCGTTCCTGTTCGCCGGTATCGCGATGACGAAGCGTTACCGTATCTTTCAGCTCTGAATTCTCGCCGAGCGTGTCGAAGTCGATGGTGATACAGAACGGCGTACCGATTTCATCCTGACGACGATACCGCTTCCCGATGTTGCCGTTGTCGTCCCAGGCAATAGCGGTATGAATCTTCTGGAGTTCCTTGCGGACTTCTCTGGCTTTCTCAACGAGCTCTGGCTTATTTTTCAAAAGCGGCGAGACCATTGCTTTGATAGGTGCGAGTTTTGGAGGAAGTGCGAGGTAGGTGCGAACTTCCCCACCAAGCTCGTCTTCGCGATAGGCAGATGTAAGCACCGCGAGTATATGGCGACCAAGACCAAAGGTAGGCTCGATAACGTGCGGCATGAATTTCTCATTCGTCTCCTGATCCCGATACTCGAGCGGGACACCACTCTTCTCGATATGGTTGGCGAGATCGAAATCAGTACGGTACGCAAGGCCACCGATCTCTTTGAATCCTCCCGGATATTTGAAATAGAAATCGAGTGTGCGCTTGGAATAATGGGCACGATCATTTCCTTTTACTTCGACTTCTTGAATCTCTTCTGGCGAAAGACCGAGATCGTTTGTAAACCATTTATGCGACTGTATTCGCCATTCTTCAAATTCCTTCTCCCATGATTTCTCTTCTATGAAATATTCAAGCTCCATGATCTCAAGTTCACGCACGCGAAAGATAAATTCGCGCGGCGCTATTTCGTTACGAAAGGCATGCCCTATCTGCGCAATACCGAACGGAAGCTTGGGGTGGTATGAATCGATAATATTCTTGAAATTTACGAACATACCTTGCGCAGTCTCAGGCCGCATATATATGCTCATATCGGTGCCGTCAACGGATCCCACTGATGTCTTGAACATCATATTGAACTGTTGTGGTTCTGAGAGCTCGTTTCCGTCCGGGCTCGTAAGGCCGTTCTCTTTAATGCTTGTTCCCATATCAGCAAGCGTCATGCCTGTAGGATTCACACCGGCTTCTTCGAGCAGATGATCGGCTCGGTAGCGCTTTTTTGTTTTGGTATCGGTAACGAGGGGATCGTTAAATGTCGTCGTATGGCCGCTCGCCTCCCATACGCGCGGATTCATCAAGATAGCGGACTCGATTCCGTACATATCGTCGCGGGTATCGACGAAACGCTTCCACCAAAGGTTCTCAATATTTTTTTTGAGCGCGACGCCGAGCGGCCCGTAGTCAAAGGTACCGGCGAGCCCGCCATAAATCTCAGAACCAGGAAATACGAAGCCGCGCCGCTTGCAGAGCGAGACAATTGCTTCGAGGGTGACAGGTTTTTTATCCATATAAAAAGTTAGTGAACTATGCCGGATGATACATTGCCCGGTAGTTCTGACGTAAGCGCAGGCGCTGGTGCCGTTACCTGCGATTGCGTGTAACGGTCGACGCCGGTGAATGTCTGCGCTCCAAGCACTATAGGACTTGTACCGCTTTGGGACGTGCTTGGCAAGAATGCGATCTGAAAGCTCGCGGTTGCGATGGCCTTTGGGTTCACATCGCCGACATTCCAGGTAACCGTGCGGCTCGTATCATCATACGTTATGGCACCGGCTGAGGCTTGCGGCGCACCAGACGAGGCGGTCGGAGCCAGGAAACGTATATAC
>CAXUAR010000003.1:6823-22814 GCA_964249155.1 uncultured bacterium
CGATGGAAGCGTCGCTGTCATCTTCGCGCCTCCGACAGAATTGAGCGAATTGCGAGCAGAAAGCTGCACCGTGTAGGTAGTTTCAGTCCCTGCCTTTGGCGGTATAGGGCCGATATTCGCCACCGCACCACCCGTGCGTGACAGCACGGACGTAAGTACGACGTTCGTATTTATCTTTATAGTGCGCGTAAGGGTCGAAGTGAGCGTTTGAGGAGCATTACCTTGCTGAGAATAATTTCCGGTTGCTGAGACGGTGAGTGTAATAGATGGATTGGAAACACCCGCAAGCGCAGCTTCTGGCTTCACCGCGAACGAGAACGAGCCAGCGCCACTATCTCCCGCCTGAAGCTGCGCAAGCGAGCCAATCATGTCTTTAGCAAAGATGATGCTTGAATCGCTTGAGCGATAGAAGCCAGTGCCGCCTTTAATAGTTGACATGTCGAGTGCGTTTCCAGACAGTGCAACGTGGATACTCGCATCACTCAACGGCACCGTGAGGCTGTTCTGCCAGGCAAGAAGTGCGGAGAACGCGCTGCTTGGAAGTGCCGTTACTGCGTCTGCGACCTGGCCGTTTAGCGAGAGCGAGACGGCGAGAAACGGCTTCGTGAGCGTAACCGATGCGTCGCCTTCTGAATAGGTTATACCGAGTGTGCTGGTACCGTCAGGATTTGCACTGCCGGCAGTAAAGCGAAAGACACGTTGGTCGGCATCTTCTCCGATAAGTACCCCCGTTACTTTTATAACTTTTTCCTCTCCAGGTGCGAGGTCACCGAGCGCGAAGTAGTTTCCTTGGGTAGGGGTAGGTGTCGCGGACGTAAGTGAAAAGCCAAAGGGAAAAGTACCGAGAACAGAGAGGTCGGTGAGAGGCGTTGTAGCATTTGAGCGCACAATGACTGAGAGCGTGATGGGTTGGCCCGACGCACTTTCTGAAAGCGTCTGCACCTGTACACTTATGGGCGACGTCGAGATAGTCACTTCGTACTGCTGATTCGCAACGTACAGCGCACTTGAGCCAGCAACGTGGTATTCGACACGCACTGGCATAGTGAGCACCTGGTGTTCGGTCCCGAAGAGTTTTGCTTGTACCGTTCTGGTTGAATCTCCTCCTGCTTCTACCGTTCCGAGCGTGTCTGCGTATTGGCTGAGATCGGTGTTCCCATCAGTTCCGTCGCGTGTGCCAGGAGGAAGTAATACGTACAAATTCGCATCATTCATTGCGGTGGGATTGCCGTTGTGGACGGTGATGACAATGGGCACCGTGTCTCCGCTCGCAATGGTCGGCGTTGGTGTCGTGACCGTTATGACAACGCGGTCGCTTGATATAGCACGGCCGCCATAGATAACAAGGTAGGCGGCCACTGCTCCAGCGAGTACGAAAAATATACCAGCACCAATAAGGAATCGTGCGGTCCAGGACATGTGCGGCTTTGGCGGAGGTGGTGGAGCCGGAAGCGTCCATCCATACCGCTCAGCCTGTGCCTGATTCGAATATTCTGGCACGCCGAGCGTCGCTGTCGGCGTTTGCCGGTACAGGCGCTCATTGAGTGACTCAAGGGCGGATTTCTGTTCTTCTGACGGCATATGCGACTAGTATAGCCTGCCTGCGGGCCATGTAAGGAAACTTTTACGATAATTCTGCGCTATAGACTTTTTGTAGCAGCGTTAATAGAGTCCCGAGCTTGCGATGCCGTGATTGATGCGAGTGATGAGCTCGGTGCGAGCGTCGGTGGCTTCTTGCAGGCGTGAAGTGGAGTATTCGTCGGGGGCACCGAAGGTGCCCCCTGCGTCTAAGCCAAGTATATGAAGCACGCGCACTGCCGCAATCATTTCTGCCGCTTCCTGTTCAGCTTCGGTAAGCGTTCCGAGTACGCACACAAATGCTACTAGTATGGAAAATAAATCAGGGTCAGCGTGCTCACCATGCACTAGTCGCTGGGCGAATTCAGTTACGCGGACAGCACGTGCTCGCGCTTGTGACGTAAGCGTACGTGCCCAGTTTTCCTCAAGAATCGCACCGGCAGTGCGCCAACCATCCTTTCCGCGAATGAGCGTGATGTCCGCTAGTGAGAGGGTCTGAAGTGCGGGCGCCATTTTGGCGCCCGGCTTGCGCGCACCCTGCGAGCGCGCCCGTATAATGCCAAAGTCTTCCGTAAGCAACGACACCGACACGCTCGCCTCCCCTATCAGGGTACGGCTGAGAACGAGTGCACGAGCTGAGTACTTATGGCGCATTGTGTACGAGCGAGAATGTAACAGAGCCCGTTGAAAGCTCGGCAGTGTACGCGCCGCCATCGCCTCGCTTCACCTCAACGTTATCGTGCGGCGCAAGACCTTCGGTCTTGCGCGCTTCCGCCACCGCGCGCGCAAACGTGCGCTCGTCGCCCTCGGCAATAAGCTCAGGTGTGAGTTCGGTGTCAAGCGAAATCTCTGTTGCTCCAGAAATAATTTCTTTCACATTCACTTCCTCCGCAAGAATACTCGCAAGCTCATCGGGAAGTTCCTCAGGAATCGACAAACTCGCAAGCGGCTGTCGCACTTTCATATGCGCCTTCTGGCGAAGCATGAGCGCCTCAGACACAAGCGCGCGGACGCGCGCCATAGCCTGAATGAGCTCAGTATCAACATTGCCGCCAGTCTTCGGCCAGTCAGCAAGATGCACACTTTCAGGATCCCTTTCGCTTCGTACCTGGCCAAATATCTCTTCAGCAATAAATGGCGTGAACGGTGCAAGCAAAAGTGAAATAGTCCGAAGCGTATAGCGAAGTGTTGATAGCGCTGCGCGATCACCATCGCGCGCGCGATCACGAATGCGTCGTACATACCACTGTGAAAGGTCTTCGAGCAAGTCTGCGATTGCGCGTGTCGCGTCGTATGGGTGGTACGCGTCCATAGAGGTTGTTACTTTGTCTATCGTCTGCGTAACTCGAGAGTTCATCCAAATATCGATCGCTTCGAGTTCTATCGATGTAGGGGCATCTATTGCGATCGCAAAGAGTGCGTAGAACTTCGCGCTGTTATCGAACCACGACAACGCGCGCGCAGACTCCTTAAGGGTATTCACATCAAAATTCTTTGAGTCTCCTGGCTGGTTCACGCTATACATCCAGAAGCGGAGCGTGTCTGCTCCCCACTCCTCGATTGCTTCCCACGGATTGATGACATTGCCCTTACTCTTACTCATCTTCTTCCCTTGGGCATCAAGCAGGTGCCCAAGACAGATGACGTTCTTATAGGAGGTACCGCGGCCTGTAAGAACGCCTATAGCGAGCAGTGTATAGAACCAACCGCGTGTCTGATCGATAGCTTCGGAGATAAAATCAGCTGGATAGCCAGGTCCGTCGATCCACTCTTTGTTCTCAAACGGATAATGGTCCTGCGCAAACGGCATCGAGCCTGAGTCGAACCATACGTCCATGACTTCTGAAACGCGTCGAAGTTCCTTTCCTGAATCACTTATGAGCACCACGTCATCAATGAATGGACGATGCATATCGAGCTCGTATTGTACGTTGTGCGGAAGCGGCACGAAGGGAATCTTCTGAATCTTTCCCGTCTCAAAATGATTCTGGTAATTCAGGAATCGTTCGACTGTTTGTTCCCTATCTGCGTGCACGGCAATGGCGCTAAGCGCAGCGAGCGGCCAACCGTGCGAAATGATGAGAATATTTTCTTTTTTGTATTTCTCTTCTAGACCATAGATGAACGTACCCATTCTGCGGCGTATATCAAGCAATGACTCCCCTCCAGAAGGGTTGCCTTCGTATACCATATTTGGGCTAGGATACTTTTCCCACCAATCATCGACTGGTTTCAAATTAAACTCTTCGCCGCTTATACTCTCGTGAAGATACTCATCACTAATGACCACTGACTCAGGCAAGCCAAGAATACATCGTACTATTTCTGCTGTTTCTCTCGTACGCACAAGAGGTGATGTGAATATTCTAGTGATACCACTATGTACCAATCCTTCTGCACTCCTTTTCACATCCTCTTTACCCTTCTCAGTGAGATGAAAGGGGTCGTCTATCGTGAAGCTAATAATCTTTTTCACGTTATGTTCTGCTTCGCCGTGGCGCATTGCGTAGTAGGTATTGCCGCTTTTTTTCGTACGTGTGCCAAGCTCTTCTACAGAACCAATAACCACCTGCTCCGTTCCATCTTCATTTCTCCATATAGGAAGCGGGGTGCCCCAGTAGCGTTCGCGCGATATCGCCCATTCTTTTGCACTCGCAAGCCATTCGCCCATACGACCCTGTTGTATATAGTCCGGCTCCCAATTAATCTTCTTGTTCTCTGCTACAAGTTTCTCGCGCAAATCGCGCATGCGGATAAACCACGAGTCGCGTGCGTAGTATATGAGACGGTTCTTGCTGCGCCAGCAGTGTGGATACGAGTGGCTGTATGTTTCCTTAGAGAAGACCAATCCCTTCGATTGAAGGTCTTTCAGCACTTCAACATTTGTTGCGGAGTCGATGACCGACATTCCTTCAAACATGCCCATGCCCAGCACAAACTTTCCATCAGGTGCTACGAGGTGTACTATTAGTAGTCCCACTTTTTGTCCAAGTTCGAAGTCATCGGTTCCGTACATGACGGCGGTGTGCACGATGCCCGTTCCATCTTCTGTCGTTACGAAATCTGCTTCGTATACTTTAAACGCCGTAGCAAATTTTGCGCGTTCCCCTTCTGGTGCAACGTCTTTCACAAATGGATACAGTGGCGCGTATGCAATGCCCGCGAGATCACTCCCCTTCATCGTTTCAAGCACCTCGTGAGCAGTATCTTTAAAGACTGATTCTATGCGCTCTTTTGCAAGAATATATATTCCGTCTTCAGATTTCACTTTTGTGTATTCGATCTTTGTACCAACAGCAAGGGCAATGTTTCCGGGAAGCGTCCAGGGAGTTGTCGTCCATGCGAGGAAATAAGTACCGGGCTCATCGACGAGTTGGAATTTTGCGGTTATTGAAAGATCTTTTACATCTTCGTACCCCTGCGCGAGTTCGTGGCTTGAAAGCGCGGTACCACAAACAGGACACCACGGAAGAACTTTGTAGTCTTGGTATACGCGATCATCGTCTGCAATAGTTTTAAAAACAGACCACACTGACTCCATGAATGCTGGGTCAAAGGTGAAATATGCCTTGTCTTGATCAACCCAGTATCCGATACGATCAGTGAATTGCTGCCATTCATTTACGTACTTAAAAACGCTTTCGCGGCACTTCTCATTAAATTCTTTGACCCCGTAGGCTTCGATGTCTTTCTTGCCGGAAAAGCCGAGCTCACGTTCTACTTCGAGCTCTACCGGCAGGCCGTGCGTGTCCCATCCAGCACGACGGGGCACATGGTATCCACGCATTGTTTTGTAACGGGGCAACGCATCTTTAAAGGCGCGTGACTCGAGATGGTGCACACCTGGGCGACCATTGGCGGTTGGAGGCCCCTCGTAAAAGACGAACTCGCCGTTTGGAGATTCCTTTTTGAGACTCTTTTGGAAAATCTCGTTTTCTTTCCAAAACTCAAGTATTGCCTCTTCGCGCCCTGCCGCGTCTGACTTTTTCGTATTCTTGTGAATTTCGCTCATGATATATATCCTAGCGTTTCTGAGGGTAAAAAGAAACGACCAGCACCCAAGGGATGCAAGTCGTTATAAAAAAGATGTGATTAGGTTCAGACTGCAATAGATTGCCGGCCTCCCCGTCCACGATAGAACCGAGAGCGCTTGGTCGCATCCTTGAGAACCTTCTTTTGCGCCTTCGACGCCACGATCGGCGCAAACGGGAGGCGCGTCTGCCGGCCGGCCAACACGGCGTCGATGTACGGGAGCGCCTGAGCGTTCACGCATACGATATCCTGCTGAGGGCATGGCGTACCGCCGGCCTTGGTTACGGCGGACGAGACGGCCATCAGAAAACAATCCTCGGTGCAGCGAAGGCGAGCACTTGCCTGCTGAAGCTTGCGGTTGGTATTCGATCCACCCAGCTTTACTTTTGAACCCATCTGGTTCTCTCCCTATACGACTGTTCCCACCGAACAGTCTGTCGGCTACCATACCCCATCTAGTAGAGATACGCAATCTCGGCATCTACATTCTTTCTGGTGCGGGAATACCCAGTACCCACAGACCAGTCTCCATTGTGCTAATGAATTCTTTTGCGATATTCAGTTTGTAGCCTTCGTCAACTTCTCCAAGGATGCGTTCGTTTGCATAGAAAGAGTTCCACTCACCCGCAAGCTGGGTAAGGTACTGTGCAACGACGTGCGGCGCGCGAAGTGTCTGCGCTTTTCGGATAACGTCCGGGAATCGCAACATAAGGCGCGAAAGTGTATAGGGAGAAGCAGGCTTTTCCGTTCTCTTTTCTCCTCCTGCGTGCTGTGACTTTTCTACAATCGAACGAGCACGCACCAGTGCGTACTGTAGATAGGGGCCTGAATCTCCTTCGAGTGAGAGTGATTTTTCGAAATCAAAAACAATATCGGAACCAGCTGACTGTTTAAGAATTGAATATTTAATGGCACCAAGAGCAACTTGCCCGGCGACGATGGGGTCGTCATTTTTTGTAAGCGTGGTAACGACGACGTCGTGAATGAGTGATGCTGCGGTTACGACATTACCATCACGAGACGACATCTTGCCCGTCGATAGACGAAGTAATCCGTGAGGTACGTGAAGCGTCTTATGTGCGAGCGCAGGTGCAATGTCTTCGAGTGCAGAGAGCATCACTTTAAAGTGTCCTATCTGCTCTGCAGCGGTGAGGATTATAGATGAGTTAGATGTCCAGACTTCTTCTTTCGCAAAGGCCAGACCGATATCTTTCGCTTCGTAGGTAGGCGTACCACGACTCGTTATGAACACGAGTGTATGCAAGCCCCTCTTCTCTCCTTCGTAAATAATCGCGCCATCACTCTCAGTGAATACCGAGCCGACATGTTCACGTACAATGCGCGTTCCTTCGGAAGCAGTTTCACTTTCAAAAAAGTAGTACTCAAATTTTGTACCAAGTATTCGGTACAGGTCTTCAAAGGCAGAAAGCGAAACGTCACGACCCTTTCGCCACAACTCCATAAGTTCCTGGTCTTGCGCTTCGTATATGGCGGTATTGATGAGATCAATTTCTGCTTTCGCTTCAGGACTATTGTCATACGCATATGATCCCTCAGCGTATGCGTCGCCAATTTCTTTTGCAGATTCGGGATCAGTTATTCCCTTCTTGCGAAGTGCCCAGAGCGCTTTTGCTACGTGTGGGCCAACGTCGCCTTGAAAGTTCGCCCGCATGACGTGCGCGCCTGAGTATTCCGTGAGTCGTGCGATGGACTCGCCCACCACATTACTCATTAGATGCCCAATATGCATTTCTTTAAAGGGATTTGGGTCGGTGTATTCAACCATTACCTTCTTATCCTTCTGGTCGTGGTTTCGTCCCCATGATTCTTTGTGAGCGTCGGTGAGTTGCTTTGAAACAGCTTTCTCTGAAAGAGTGATGTTTATAAATCCAGGACCAGCAATGTCTACGCTTGCAGCGTCCTCGCCTAGTCCAGACGTTAGAGCTGGCATGATAGCCTCCGCGATTTCTCGCGGACTCTTCCCGAGCGCTTTGCTCGCTGCCATCGCAGCATTCACAGCATAGTCACCATGCGATAGGTCAGCGGGCCACTCAACGGCAAAGCTAACACCCTGCGCGCCCAGCTTCGAAAGTTCCAATTCTACGATCTTTCTAATCTGCTCTTCCATAGGGCGACTATACCAGATTAGGAGAGTTGATTCATTAGCAAAGCATTCGGCTTGATATATCCCCTACGGCAGATTGTCGACAAAGTTGCGAATGCTGTAGAGTTCGCGGCCGAGACTCTCGTTGTTCTCAAGAGGACTTCCTTCAGTAAGAGAGAAATCGAGATCTTGGATTTCTCGATGCGTGAAGTGTTCTTTCTCGTCTATTTTTTCTTGAACGCGCTCAAGCTGCGTCATGATCGACTCGATACGCACATCTTCCAAATTCTGTGCGCGATATTTATTGAGAACAACCAACACATTTGTTATGCGTTCTTGCATCTGGAGAATACTGTCGTCGTGCGGTCGTGCCATGGTGAGTAATGGGAGCGTTGTATAAGAAGAGCAATTTGTGAGCAGAGCAATCTTACACAAATGATTCTGGAATCGGATGTGCAGCAGCGAGTTCGTACACACGCGCATGGGCAGATGCAACGGTCGCGTCGTCACGGTTCTTGAGAACATTCAGCATGAGCTGCGCCACTTCCCTGCTCACATCTGCATCAAAACCACGCGTCGTCATTGCCGGCGTACCAAAGCGAATACCTGACGGGTCCATCGGGCCGCGTATGTCGTTCGCAATACTGTTTTTATTAAGCGTCATTCCTGCGTTATCAAGCAGTGTCTCGGCTTCGGCACCGGAAATGCCAAATGACGTCCATACATCCGCAAGGATGAGGTGATTGTCTGTGCCGCCTGTTAGGAGTCGTGCACCTGCAGCGTTAAATACGTCTGCCATTGCGACAGCGTTTCCAACCACCTGGTGCGCATAGGTTTTAAAGGATGGCTGAAGTGCTTCCTTAAAGGAAATAGCCTTTGCAGCAATCTGGTGCATGTGTGGACCTCCTTGGAGTCCTGGGAATACTGCCTTGTCCATTTTCTTTGCGATGTCGAGTGCACGGTCAGCGTCACCGCCACCATTCGTGAGTATCATACCGCCACGTGGTCCACGAAGCGTCTTGTGCGTCGTAGTTGTCATTACGTCAAAGCCGTAATCAAACGGACTTGTAGCTGCGCCACCGGCAATAAGGCCTGCAATGTGTGCGACGTCTGCCATTGAGTATGCATCAACTTCCTTTGCGATATCCGCAAGTCTCTTCCAGTCGAGCGTGCGAGGGTATGCAGAGAAACCCGCGAGGATAATCTTTGGACGTTCTTTCTTGGCGGTTTCGAGAAGCGCATCGTAGTCTATCTCACCGGTCTCTACATCCTTCATGGAGTAGCGCACAAAGTTAAATACTTTTGAAATGTACGTAACCGGATGACCGTGCGTTAGGTGTCCACCATGCGAAAGATCCATACCCAGAATCGTGTCGCCTGGAGCACAGAGTGCCATGTATGCAGCGATGTTTGCATTGGCGCCTCCGAGTGGTTGTACGTTTGCGAACTGTGCATTAAAAAGTTCTTTTGCGCGATCACGCGCAATATTTTCAACACTGTCCGTAAATTCCTGACCGCCATAGTAGCGCTTGCCCGGATACCCTTCCGAATATTTATTCGTGAGTCCGCTGGCCATCGCTTCGCGTACCGCACTCGAAACATAATTCTCCGAAGGAATCAGTTCCAACCCTTCCGCCTGTCGCTTCTCTTCCCCGACGATTGCACCGAATACTTCAGGGTCTTCTTGTTTAATGTGGGTATAGGTATCCATATCTATAATCCTATCGCATAAAAAGAATCCCCGCGACGCATGCGTCGCGGGGATTACCTCTACATAAGACTTGTAACAACTCGTATCACGTCAGCGTGGATGTCTTCACGTGAACGCATCTTTCCATTTCCGTCGGTACAATCAATGAGATGCCAGTGGTCATAGCGCTTTGCGAGCCATTCAGCCATGGTGTGGCTGTTATCGAGATATTCCCGATCCTTCTCAACCTGGTCAGACTCTCCGTCGACCACGCTACCACTCTTGGCAGCGCGCTTTTTGGTGAGCAGTTCAAGACTTACGTCGACAGGAGCGTTTAAATAAATAACGGCGTCCGGTCGTGGGTTGCCAAGTATTACATGCTCGGCATAATCGAACCAATCGAGAAGTTCAATTCGCTCCGCCTCATCGGTAAGCTTTCCGCCTTGATGAATTTGGTTTGATCCAGAGAAACGATCACTGATGACGACCTTACCCTCCAGCAAGGCTGCACGAATACTCGGTGAAGATTCAAAGCGATCGACCATGTACAACGTGGACGCTACACGTGGATCCATGTGCACAAAATCACCACGCTTTCCTGCTAAACATTCTCCCAACAATTTACCGTAGGTGTTTTGGTTATAGGCAGGAAACTCGAGCGTAAGACACTCTTTGCCATCACACATAAGCGCGTCGCTGAGCATTTTTGTCTGCGTTGCTTTTCCAACACCATCGATTCCTTCTATAGCAATGAACATACGTATTTCCTTATAGTGGATATGGTCCTGCGCTGAGAGTACGCACCTTTGACACAAAGCGCAATCTGTATTTCGAATAGAAATGGGACTGGACTCTCATGTCCCTATAGTATACTTCTGCCATGGAAGAATCCTATCTCGCGGCACTTAAAGAAATCATGGAAACCGGTATCGACCGAGAGGGTCGTAACGGTTCTACACGTGCCAAGTTCGCTATCCAGATCCGTGCAGATATATCCAAAGAGTTCCCTGCTCTTACAACTAAAAAGCTTGCTTTTAAGGCCGTTAAGAGCGAATTACTCTGGTTCCTAGAAGGTTCCCATGATGACAATAGACTCAAGGAACTCAACGGCACTGATAAAACTATTTGGACCGCAAACGCTGAAGCAGACTATTGGAAGCCAAAAGCCAGATTCCCCGGCGACCTTGGTCGAGTGTATGGGGTACAGTGGCGCAGCTGGATGAAACCTGACGGGACTACCGTCGACCAGATCGCTCGCGTTGTAGATAAAATTAAGAATGATTCTGCAGATCGCCGGCTTATCGTCACGGCATGGAATCCCGGAGAGCTCGACGATATGGCACTTCCTCCCTGCCATATGATTTTCCAGTTCTTTGTAGCTGGCGATACACTTTCTCTTCACATGGTGCAACGCTCATGTGACATGTTCCTCGGGGTACCTTTTAATATTGCTTCGTACGCACTTCTCCTTTCTATGGTCGCTCAGGTTACCGGAAAAATTCCTCATGAGCTTGTTATGACTCTGAACGATGCACATATTTATCACGATCATTTCGATGCAGTGAATGAGCAACTTACTCGCGCGCCAATGCCGTTCCCAAAGCTTTGGCTGAATCCAGAGATTAACGATATCGATTCTTTTACCATGGACGATATTAAATTGGAGGGATATGAGTCGCACGCTTCTATAAAAGCTGACATGGCGGTATAGTCAGGAACACTATGGCACTCTCAGATAAGAAAATTCTTGAGGAAATGAAGAAGGGAGATATCGTCATCTCCCCTTTTGACGATGCGCACCTTGCGACATCAAGTTATGACGTTACTCTTGGCGAATGGTTTTTCAGGGAGCAGCCGAGCAAATACAACCACAGCCTGTATAACATCTACAGTCGTGAACATACAGAGCATGTGTGGGGGGCGAAGACACCTGAACGTGCCATAAGCGCGAAGGAAGCTTTCAAGAAATACAATTTCAAGTGGGATGGGATTAGTCCGGACGATAAAGTAATCATGATTCGAACGGGAGAAACGATTCTTGCACACACGAATGAGTTTATTGGAGGCAAGGATCACATCACGACCATGATGAAAGCCCGCTCTTCAATGGGTCGTAATTTTATCGAAGTTTGTAAGTGTGCTGGGTGGGGTGATGTTGGCTACGTAAATCGTTGGACAATGGAGATAACAAATAATTCTAAGAACTATTTGATTCCACTCGTTGTTGGTAGGCGTATTGCCCAGATTATCTTTTTTGAAACGGGTCCAATTCGTGAACGTGATTATACGAAAGCAGGAAAATATGCGGGTTCAACCAATCTTGTGGAGCTCAAGAAGGCGTGGAAGCCAGAGCTTATGATTCCCCGACTATGGATGGATAAAGATATCCAAAAGACACAGCCATGGCACAAGAAACAATCAAAGAAAAAATAAGCCTCATAGCAGCGTTATCTTCAAAGACCCGCGCTATTGGTCGTGACGGCAATCTTATGTGGAGCATTCCTGAGGACTTAGCACGCTTTAAGGGACTCACTAACGGTCACCCCGTCGTTATGGGACGTAAGACCTGGGAGTCATTACCAGTCAAATTCAGACCTCTTCCGGGGCGCACAAATATTATTGTGACTCGTGACTCTACGTACGATGCCGAAGGCGGCGTCGTAGTCCACTCGCTTGAAGAAGCAATAGCGGCTGCGTCCCGCGTACCGGGCGCTGAAGAAATTTTTATAATCGGTGGTGGCGAGCTTTATCGCGAAGCACTCCCCTTGGCAACGCGTCTTTACCTCACGCTTGTAGAAAGTGATGAAGATGGTGATGCCTATTTCCCCGAATACGCTGATACATTTACAAAAATTCTCCTGAACGAATCTCACACGCCCGAAACTCTTTCGTATTCCTTTGTCACACTTGAACGTAATTAGTTCTTCTGACTATTCTTCGTGTCCAACCTTCCCTTCTTCCAATCTGCATCCCAGATTAGTGGCGCGAATAGATCGTCTTCCGGTTCAACCATCAATTGATCCTTACTTTTCGGACGATTCTTTAAGAATATATTCTTAGCTCCTCGAATCACGGCAATAGGAGTTTGTTCGTTCCCTTCACCCATTTCAATCATAATCGTTCGTCCAAAGATATCCGTAGTACCACGGTAGTCACGCAAAGGATCAACCCCATCCCACGACAGCGCGACGCCAATAGCACCACGACGAAGCGGATTGCTCGAAGAATCAGTAATGATTACACCGAGACTACTGAGTCCAAATTTTTTCATAAGCTGCGTACGAAGTTGCTTAGCACTTTTAAACGGATCGACGGGATACAAAATATAATGATCGGCACCATTGCTCTCATCGATTCCTGCAGATCCAATGAGTATTCCCTTCGCAATCGTAAAAATACGTCGATACCGTGAACTTACCGGAGCGTTCCAATACCAATCTGATTCAGAACGAACAAGCTGCTCTTTACTATACACGAAAAACCCCAGACGAATCGTCTAGGGTTTTCCTTGTTCCAACAACGGTACGAAACCTTATTTCACTTCCACACCCATCGACTTGGCAGTTCCTTCTACCATGCGCTCTGCCGCTTCGATAGAACTTGCGGTGAGATCAGGCATCTTGGTCTCCGCTATCTCGCGAACCTGGGCGCGCGTAAGGGTTCCGCCCTTCTTTGAAGGAGCCTTGCCTGAACCCTTCTCAACGCCGAGGGCCTTGAGGATAAGACGAGGCATTGGAGACACCTTAAGGATAAAGGTGAATGTGCGGTCGTCATACACGGTCATTTCAACCGGAATAATAACGCCTGGCTTGTCCTTGGTCTGTTCGTTGAACTTGTTAACGAAATCACCAATGTTTACGCCGGCTGGACCAAGAACGGTACCGACAGGAGGCGCTGGAGTTGCCTTTCCGCCAGGGATCTGGAGCTTAATCTTTTTTACTACTTTTGCCATATATTTGTGTTAGCTGACTGTACCTTAGAGTCTTAGAATGGGCAAACTTACAGTTTGCGGATCTGCAAAAAATCGAGTTCCACCGGAGTCTCGCGACCGAACATGGCGACCATGACTTTCACCTTGCCGCGCTCCTCGTCGATCTCGCCGATCTTCCCTTCTAGGTCCTTGAACGGACCGTCCATGATGACGATTGGGTCGTCCTTCATGAGGTCGATGCGATGTTTCGGTGCTTCAGCGATCATGCGCTTCATGAGCGTAGCGACTTCGTGCTCATCCATAGGAACGGGCGTAACCCCTGCCCCGACGAAGCCGGTTACGCGTGGCGTGTTGCGCACGACGAACCATGAGTCTTCGTCCACGATCATGCGTACCAGAATATAGCCTGGGTAAATCTTTTCTTCTTCGGTAATGCGCTTGCCGCCCTTAACACGAATTTTCTTTTCCGTTGGCACGATAACTTCGAAGATCTTGTTCTCCATGCCAAGGCTTTCGATACGCTGCTTCAAGTTACGTTCAACAGCATTCTCGTATCCTGCATACGTGTGAATGGTGTACCAGCGAGGCTGGCTGTTCTCTGGGTTCTCTGCGAAATCGGGTGTAGTGCGTAGTTCCATAATGAGCAAATTGGTAGAGCGAACGACTAACGGTTGATAAGGTAACCGACTGCGTGCGTGAAGACGTAGTCCAAGCCCGTCACGAGAAGCGCGGTAAATACTGAAATGAGGACGATGAGGCCCACGTGCACGAGTGCAACCCTTGGCTTCGGCCATACGACGTGGTCGAGCTCTGCGCGAACGTTCCGGAGGTAGCTGAAGAATGAGTTCATGGCTTGGTATTAGCGGTCTTCCAATTAAAAAACCCCTGCGGGGTCTTGGTATTTGTATGATACTACAGCTGGGCGAGCTGTCAAAGGCAACTTTTGCTCGCTACCGCCACGACGCCGTAATACCCTCTCACTAGAAGAACTGAGGAAGAAATGACCACACCAGACCTTACTGACCTGATGGAAACCATCGGAAACGGCTTTCCTTTCACTCAAGAGCGGTATATCAACGGAGACCTCAGCACGTCTGAAAAAACCTTGGCATTTGCCGTCGGCCACAGTACGAAGCATATGGTAAAGACCACTGGTTAAATTGCTGCTGAAACCGAAAAATATTATCACGGCGGCAAAATGGACATGGACAAGCTCAAAGTCGCCACCACCAAGGCTTTGGTGAACGCGCTCAATCTTGCTAAGGCACTCGGCATGACTGCCGAAGAACTGACAGAACGAGTTCCTCAAGTTATGCGAACATGCTGACCGCACACGGAAGATCGTCCGTATGGGGTCTTTTTATTGCTGGCCGTCGGTACAACGTTGGAACCTTTCTGCAACTTGTGCTACGTGCTGTCTAGAGCAAAGGAGGACTAAATGTCGGATACTTATCTTGTTCAACTATCGCACCCCATCATGGGAGATTCCCTCTTGGGAATACTCTCTGCTGAATCAACTCAAGCCGCTCACACGCGTCTCCTTGAATTGCTCAAGGAAAACGGCATGCCGGAAGAGAACATTAGCTATGAGGTGTCGACGTACCACACCATTACCCTGAAGGGTGACGTCACACTTAAGATCTATCGAGCCATGACCGTCGAGCATTTGGTTCAAATTATTCCGCTCCTCATCGCATACGAGCGCTAAACAGAAGCTGCCATGCTTTTGTATGGCGGTTTTCTATTTTATTGCTAATAGAGTGATTTTAGAACCCAAAACAAAAGACCGCATGATAGTGCGGTCTTTTGTTTCTTTAGACTTTAGAAAATATCTAGCGAATCTCGTACGTTACCTGCACACTCACCGTGCGCTGGTCCTGCCCTGTTGGAAGGGCCGGAGTGGCGTCAGCTTTAGTATCCATCGCCATACTACGTGTTGCGTATGGCATGACGTCGCCACTGTCAGAATAGCTAACGACGTCCCCCAAGCTTACGCCGAGTTCTTTCGCGAGCTCCTTTGCCTTTGCGCGTGCGTCAGCAATAGCATTTGCACGTGCGCCACTCATGACACCCGAGTCATTATCGGTTGTGAAGTTCGGTCCAGAAATATTTTGCACGCCAAGGTCACCGAGCTTCGCGAGCACGTCTCCTGCTTTTGAGGTATCACGAACTTTTACGTCGACGCTCTGAGAAACCTGGTAGCCAGTGATCTTGCGACTACCCTGTGTACAAAGTACTCCCGGGTAACAAGGTTGTGCCGCAGCGTACTGCGGGTTCACGGTGTAGCTCGTTGTCTTTACGTCTTTGTCGGACACTCCAAGACCTTTTATCGCAACGAGTGCGTCATTCGTCTTTTTGGTTGCGGCATCCTGTGCCGTCTTCACGTCTGCGGCAGTTTCCTGCATGCTGAAAGAAATAGTAGCGATGTCCGGAACAACGGCACTATCTCCCGTACCCGTAACGGTAATAGTATTTACCTGGGGGTTGTCGCCCTTTCCGTAGCGCGCCATTGCGTCGCCGGTTTTTACAAGGAGGAAGAGCGCGAGCATAGCGAGCGCTGCTGCTGCAGCCCAGCGGACAGGTCGACTAGTCATTACTAACGTTTCTCTCGTTTCTGGATTCATAGAAAATATATAATTAAGACTCAGGTATACTG
>CAXUAR010000004.1:0-5129 GCA_964249155.1 uncultured bacterium
TCGCATACCTGAAAGAATGTGGAATTCAAAGCCCTCAGCGTCAATCTTTATAACATCCGGTTGCGCGATGTTCTCTGCACAGTACGAATCGATAATTACGGAGCGCACTTGTGTCGAATGTGCTGTGTGTCCACTAAGACCTGCGGCACCATCTGCATGTGCTGTGTTGTATGCTCCGTATCCCGGGCCATAGTCTGCGAACTCCAGAACAGCTTCAGAGTCAGAAACGGCAAGATTATTCACGGTGACATTTTTTAAGTCTTTAGTATTTTCACGTAGTAGAGCAAACGTCCATGGCGTAGGTTCAAAGCTGTGTACGCTTCCGGAGGGACCCGCAAGTTCGGAGAGTAGCATTGAGTAGTAGCCGACGTGCGCACCGATATCAATACATACCGAACCTTCGCGCACATAGCGCAGGAAGAAGTTTGCCAGATTCGCTTCGCAGTATCCATAATATAAAAAGGTATTTCCTTCAGGAAGGAAGGACGTCATGCGCGTACCCCAGAGTGTTTTAAAATCCATCCTGAAAGGATGAATGTGTCCGAGCGTAGCGAGGGCATAGTAGGGAAGTGTACGCAACGGACTTTTTACTAATCGCTGAATACGACCCATCGGACGCAAGCGTTCTCGGCTTGTGATGGTGTCTATCATATGTTCGCGCGTAACCTTATTCATGGGTAGTGTGAGTCCCTATAAGTTCAGTATATAAGCTCATATACCGCTCAACCATCATGTCTGTATCATACTGCGAGTGAGCCTTTTCAGAAGAGTCTTTGGAGATACGGTCGCGTTCTTCAGTCGAAAGCGCGAGCGCCCACTCTAATCCTTCAGCAAGACCTGCCTCATCCTTGTATCCGGCAATGTATCCGTTCTCTCCATGCGTTACGGCTTCGCGCACACCGCCGACATCAAAAGATACGATAGGAAGACCACAGCTCATGGCTTCGAGTATGACGAGTGGAAAGTTCTCAGCAATTGAGGTAAAGAGAAGTGCGTCAGCAGCGCTGTAATAGCATGAAAGATTTTCTGCTCCGCTCACATGACCGCCATAGCGAACGTTCGGCTCGGATTCATGGTCACGTAAGTTCCCAACGCACAAGAAAATAATATCATCTCGATCTTGATATCTCTTAAGTAATCGCTCGGTATATACCCACCCTTTCCAGGTATTATCTTTGGCGTCGTTTGCCAGGAAGAGAATGATTTTTTTATTCTCTGGAAGGTTAAGCGTACGACGTGCTTCACTCCTATCTTTCTGTATAAATTTTGACGTATCTATGCCATTTGGAATCAGACGAACATCTTGGTGTGCAAGGACAGTGTGCTTGGTACGATTCTTGAGCCATTGCGAGGGGGTAACGATGTGAAATTTCGATTGTGCATAGATTTTTGCGCGCGCGCGCGCAAGGCGCGCGCTATTGTCCCACAAAATTCTCGGTGCCGTAGTAATGCTCGGACACACGTACAAACCATTTGCCATCGCCGTGCCCTCAAGCGTATACGCGCAATGCGGCGTCAGTGCCCATTCGTCATGGAGTGTCCAGACGACGGGTTTCAATAGCGACATTTTTTGAAGCGTGGAGAGATTAAAGAACCTTCCGTGGAGATTGTGGCAGTGTATGAGATCGGCTTTTTTGAATTCCTCAGTTTTTAGAATCCAATTGGTTGAAATGAGGCTCTCAGTACCAAGCAAGAAACCTACGTACTTTCGCCACATAGAACGAGGAATCACCTGCACGCTTGGGTCCGTACTTCGCTTATCTGCAACGAACATTGAGACTATAGTGCCTGCGATCTCAAGCGCTTCTTTGAGTTCCCATGATACTTTTGCAGCGCCTCCGAGCGTATCAGTTGTGCCAATTACGAGTATGTTCATGGCTTTGTTGCGGTTACGATGTAATCGAGTGTAAGGGCAGGTTTACGGAAGATAGCATCAAGGGCTACGGACACGATCATAATTGGACCAAAGACGCATAGCGTGAGCAATGCTTTGAAAAGTGGAGCGCGCATACGAATACTCTCAAAGCACATAACCACAAAGAGTTGGCCGAACACGCCAAAGAATCCCGTAGTTTCTTGAATATGCAGGTCCGTAAACCCTGCGCGTTCCATAACGCGCACATGCTCGAAGCGAGTAAAACGTCTAAAGTCATATGGAATCTCATGTTCCATGTAGACGAACGGCATTGAGAATAAAACCCGGCAGCCGGGTTTGGCGACGCGAAACGCGTCGCCAATGAGAGTCTCAGGATCGTCAGCATGCTCAAGTACTTGGGTGCAGATAATGATTTCGAATGATGAATCAGGAAATGGAATGTGCTCACCATCGTAGTATGCGTCTATGTACTTTTGATCGTCTGAATGGCCACCACCTTGAATATCTATACCAGTATATAATGGGGAACGAAATAATGAACGGTACGGTTTAACGCCGCAACCAATGTCAAGAATTGTTGCAGTGTCTGATGTTTTTCCTGCAAATGCCCGCACAGCGTTATAGAGGGATATGCGGCTAATAAAATACGGATTTATAAAAACTGAATACCAGCGAGGTCGAAAGAAGTTTTCTTCAATCAGCCTTGTCTTTATTGTTTTGAGCGTACTCATACGATGCTTATACTCGATACCCGAATATATTGAGCTGGTTATCATACCCAAGATGAGTCTGTATAGATACAAAGGGGTTTTCTAGGATGTGTGGCAGTGTTTGCGGTTCGTCGTGCAGAGAATGATATTCAATAAATATCTTTTGCACGTTATCAAGCTTGTCCTTACATTCTTCAAGCACTTCTGCTTCAGAACCTTCGATATCAATCTTTAGTACATCAATTGGTTCTGAAAGATACGGGCTAAGGGTAACAAGTTTCACATGCATTATATTTTTTGCATTCCGGATGTCATCGGCTGTTGCGACCCGTCCGCCATCAGCCCCTTCGCTAAAGAAGGTCTTTATTTCTTCTTTAGCGCCAAGTCCCGCGTGCACGAGCTCAACGCCCGCTACACCGGCAGAAGCAATATTTTTTTCAAGCGCCGCAAAGGTTGAGTCGTCTGGCTCAAAACAGGTAATGCGTGCTTCGGGGAAACGACGCTTCCAAAAGATTGTAGCTAAGCCAATGTTTGCGCCACAGTCGAGTATGCGAGGTGCAACTGAATCCGTGGAGAATGAATATATCTCGCGACCAAAGATCTCGTCGCTCATTGATAGAAATGATGACTTGTCAGGAACTGTACACGGAAACCCTAGGTAGTTGGACGTGAAAGGCGTGAAGCGCGATTGGGACCTAATGTGCAGTCGTTTTAGGGCCTGAAAGGGAGAGTGAGCGGGCTTTTTCATGAAGTATAGTCAAAATATAACGTACTTTATCGCGTAACGTAATGCGGAAGACGGTATGAAAAAGGTAGCGGTCGGCGGCGTCGTTCGCCTCGATTTTGCTTGGTGCGCGGTAGGGAGGAAGAAGCGCACGCGAGCCTATAGACATTGATGTATCACCTGCCGTGTGTGTGGCATTGGCACCAAAACCAATGTTGGTGACAAGGTTTGCATTGGGCACAAGGGTGAGACCGTTATGGATCCATAATGCGAACATTAACTTCGCGTCCCATGCAGTGCGTACTCCCGCATGGAGTTTCCTTAGATATTTGATCCAGTAACGCTGCTCTTCTTTGGGCGGCAGTAGTGTCGCTATCGTATTCTGCTCGATAAACTCCGGTAGCGCTGCGAGCGATGTGTCATACAGGTTCCACGTACGTCGCCATGTTGCCCAACCCCATGTATTTGCATAGTTCGAAAAATAATAACTTCCATTGCCGCGTTTCACTCCATTCTGAAAATTATCTCCGGAAATCATCATTACGCGTTCGTCATTGCGATAGCGTGAAAGCATCTCACCTGCAAAGGTAAAGAAGTCAGGATGAGGAATGCAATCGTCCTCAAGAATGATGCCTTCAGTTTCGTGTCTGAAGAACCACGAGATAGCATTTTCTACGGCAGGATCAACACCTTGATTTACATCTGAGAAATGAGTAATAACTTCACAAGGCCACGGTACTGTCTGTACCACTTCCCGCGCCGCTGCACAAGTCAGCGCATCAGAAGGAACGGTACTGCGCGGACCGTCAGCCGCTATATACATACGAAGCGGTTTTACTTTTTCCAATGCACCTATAAGCGCTTTGACTTCTTCTGTACGGTTGAAAATGATAAGTAACACAGGAATCATCGTAGTTTGCTCTTAACCCTTAAATATAGACCCTTTGGGCTTGAACGATTAATAACCTTTTGCTTTTTTACGTGGACTTTTACTGATTCCTTCTTACCTAGCTGACTAGCGATGTCCGCAATAAATGGATCGTTGTACTTTCGTACCTTGTCCAATAGATTCTTTGTGAAATCACTACAGTCAAACTGAACGATCATCTCCTGCACTTCAGGCTTAAAAAAGCCCAGATGCTCTAGGAATATTTTCTGCCAATTATGATTTACTTTGCCCTTATTATATTCGGAAAGGTAGTATGACTCTTTGTAGTTAACGCGCTGAAGGTACGAGGTGTTTGGGCATACCTTCGCCGTGAGCCCTGCCGCTAAGAATCTCCACGCAAAGCTCTGTGTATCAAAGCCATGATCTGTGGGGTAGCCGCCTGCTCGCTCAAAGGCGTCTCTGGTAAACATAAAAACCGAATAAAGACCGCACCTAAGATTATTTTTCTCCAGCAGACTTTCGAATGGTATCTGTTCTCCCGCATAGGCCATAGTCACCTTATGATGAATATCTTTCAGATTCATTCCATTAAAGTTTATGAAATGCTCCGTACATACGGCATCGCAATTTTCTTTTTTAAGATAGTCAAACATGCTAACGAGCGAATTCGGAGGCAGTATGTCGTCGCTATCAAGACAATAGATAACGTTAGCCTGCGCGTAGCGAACGCAGGTATTACGCGTAGCGCCGCCGCCTTTATTGCGGTCGTGAGCTAGAATCGTACTGTTTCCATGCTTGCTCTTAAGCTCCTCCATGACGCAATACGTGCCGTCAGTTGATTTGTCATCCACCATAATAATTTCAAAATCAGACGTCTCAAGACCTTGCGCATAACAAGACTCTACCGCTTCGCGAAGAGTATCTTCACAG
>CAXUAR010000004.1:5139-10240 GCA_964249155.1 uncultured bacterium
TTATTATAGAGAGTTTTAAAGACATTGTGTCTTGGAAGTATTATGGTCTTAGCGTTTGGAGCTCGAGTTGATCATCCTCAATGCGTTTAATCCAATAGTTCATATATAAAGCTTCGAAATTAGCAGTCTGCATCATTTCTTTGTATTTTTTTGCAAGAGTATCTTCATCATACGCAGAAAGTTCTTGCCAGTCATCGATTATCCATAAAGGTAGACCTAGTGCGACGCACGACTCAGCGTCAACCGTACGCTTTACGATTGGCAGAGTCCGAACATAGAGCGCCTCCCATGTCCGGTGACTTCCAAGGGTATTGCCAGGAGGAGATGCCGTAAAGGCATATGAAGCCAGAACTCGTTTATAGCTTCCGTAGGGAATAAATGTATGTATGGTGTCTGCCGTTGGAAGCGTCCGGAAATATTCTGCTGCTGGGACGCGTTCCTTTGGATTTGTCTGATTACTAAAGTGATAGAAAATACGAGGTAATTTTTGCTTGGGCCCTTTTCCTTTCATGAGCCAGGGAAAGCCGTCGACGCCATGGTGCATATTATTTATTCCTATTGGAATCGGAATTATTTTAGGATGTGATACGACCGTAATCTGGGCATAGAAACGAAAAATCTTTTCATCAATGAAACGAACAATTGTTTCGTCAGTCTGCCTGTCGCCATTATGTTGAATTAGTATATATTGTTGCTCAATGTATGGATGTATGTTTGTGAAATAGTCATCCATGCGCCAACTACTAACGAATACGATATCGCTTCGTTGTACTGCTTTCGGGTCAAACGTTCCTGTCTCATCATGAATATAGTGAGCAAGTGCGCGGAACGAGTCTCCTGTAATGTATGGATTGCTTATCGGGCGAGGATTCCGGCGGAAGGGTAAGGTTGATTTGTATATCTTGCGCAACCCGCGGTAGAAATGTTTTTCAACAAATAAATATGGCTTAGAACGAGGAATGGCGCTATCCATAGAGTTTATTTTTAATAATGGGTACTCGCCTTACTGTATATATAAGAAAGGGTATTGTTATCATGATACTGCCTGCGATGATAGTCGCAAGCGTTGCTCCAACTGCTCCGTACCCAGGAATGAGTAGTATATTAAGTGCGATATTCACGACAGCGCCCACGATACCGATAACGACGAGCACACGAGTCTTATTTGAAGTTGTCAGGTGATTCTGTACTATTGCGTAGCCGACCGCTATAGGAACATACAACGTGTATATTCGCAGAATAGGTACCACACCTCGGAATGCATCACCGTATACTACCTTTACTATAAAAGGGGCGAACAGAATAATGCCTAATCCAACCGTCAACGCAATACTGAGCGCGAGCCCGGTCAAGAGCTTCATGCGTCGAGAGTATTCGGCATTGTTTGTGTAATACATTCCAGCAACAGCGGGGTATAGAGAACCTATAATCAAAGTTGGCGCGAATGTCCACGTATCCGTAAGTTGTACGGTTGCTCCATATAAACCAACGGTACTTGAGCCCATGTAGTGCTGCAATAGGACTTGGTCGATACGGGCAAAGAGGTATACAGAGGTTGCTGAAATAAGCAGTGGCCACGAGTCGTGAAGAAGTCTCGTAAGCATCGAGAATGAGAAGTGCCACGAAGATAGAGTGCTGTGAAGTATGCGTCGGCAAAAATACATCGTAAGCGAAGCATTCAACGCTGATTCTACTAAGAATAGTACCGCGAAGTATACGAGGGGAACCGCAAAAAAGACACCTAGGAGCTTCAGTATGGCAATAGTAATTCTCGTACTAAGTGAAATAATTGTTGGATACTTTGAAAGTGCCTTTGCACTGAAAAGATTTGCGCCCATTCCGAAGGGCCCTGTTATCATAGTGGACGCCGCAAAAAGAATGACTATAACCTTTGAGTGCTCAGTCTTAAGAATGAACAATGCAGCTACTGTCGCAATGAAGGCAAGGATCGACATGAACAGCTGAATACCTAACGCCGTGCCAAGTATCTCATTGGACTTGCCAGGACGTAGTATCAAGTCGCGTACAAGAATCTGATCTATGCCGAGTGCGGTAATGGTTCCTATGATGCCAACAATACTTTGCGCGTAGCTTAATTGGCCAAGGCCGCCGGGCCCAAGATAGCGCGCAACGCTTGCTATCACGAGAATCGATACCGGGTAGAGTGCAAAGCGGCCGACAATCATCCACCACGTGTTTTTGGCATATTTACGCAAGCCATCTTTATCCCAGCTTCCGATAAGTCGGGTATACGCCCATCCGGGTAGTAGTCTGTGGAGTAGTTTCATCATAGATAGTCTGTCTAAAGAATATAGAAACCAAAGGGCTTCTATGTTCTCGCTAGAGACGCTTCTCCGGTGTCGTGGTATACCACGCGTAGGTCTTTCTGAGCCCTTCGCGTAGGTCAGTCGTAGGATTCCACCCAAGCGTATGGAGCTTGGAGATGTCGAGTAATTTTCGTGGCGTGCCGTTAAGTTTCGAGGTGTCCCAGGTGATTGTGCCCTTATAACCTACGGTTTCGGCAATTATCTCCGTTAATTCTTTAATAGTGATATCTGTTCCAGCACCGACATTTATCGGGTCAGGTGAATCATACTTTTCCATAAGAAAAATGCAGGCATCTGCAAGATCATCGCTAAAGACGAATTCACGCATCGGTTCGCCCGTTCCCCAACAGACCACTTCGCTTGCTCCGGATTCTTTCGCTTCGTGAAAGCGTCGCAAAAGGCCGGGAAGTACGTGCGAATCTTCAGGATGGAAATTATCTTCAATGCCATAGAGATTGGCTGGCATAGCACTAATGAAATTGCGGCCGTATTCTCTATGGAATGCCTGACACATTTTGATGCCTGCAATCTTTGCTATGGCATACGCGTCGTTGCTTGGTTCGAGCAGGCCAGTGAGCAAGTACTCCTCCTTTATAGGCTGAGGAGCCATTTTAGGATAAATACAATTAGAGCCGAGAAATAGGAGCTTTGTTACGTTGTATTTATGCGCAGCTCCTATTACGCTCATTTGGATAGCGAGATTCTTCATAACAAAGTCAGCGTGCTGAGAATTATTAGCATGAATGCCGCCAACCTTTGCTGCCGCTAGAAATACATACTCTGGCTTCTCAGTCTCAAAAAAAACGTCCACTGCTTTCGCGTCTTCTAGGTCTAGCTGCGTACGCGTACGCGTGATGATAGAGGCATACCCGGCATCACGAAGGCGTCGTACGAGTGCGCTCCCTACAAGGCCGCGGCTGCCGGCAACAAAAATCTTCGAGTTCTTTTCCATACTGGTCTAATTACTTCTGCTGAATCATACGTGAATTCTCATACCACTCGTAGGTCGCTTGGAGTCCATCAGGCAGCGCTATAGCATGCGACCATCCAAGCGCGTGGACTTTTGAGACATCCAGCAATTTTCGTGGCGTACCGTCAGGCTTGCTGGTATCCCATACAATTTCACCATCGTAGCCAACGGCTGCTCGTATCATTTCAGCGAGCTCCTTTATAGATACGTCTTCGCCTGTACCAATGTTTACGATCTCACTGCTGGTATAGGTATTCATGAGAAATATGACGGCGGTAGCCAAATCATCTACGTGCAGGAATTCGCGTTTTGCAGAACCAGTACCCCATACTGATACGCTTGGCGCATGTGATACTTTTGCTGCATGGAACTTTGCTATGAGAGCAGGGAGCACGTGGGATGATTCAAGATCAAAAGTATCACCTGGGCCGTAGAGGTTTGTCGGCATAACCGAAATGTAGTTTGTCCCATATTGTTCGTTATATGATTGGCACTGTATGATTCCAGCAATCTTTGCGATAGCGTACGCGCGATTAGTTGGTTCAAGAGGTCCAGTGAGCAGATATTCTTCCTTTATAGGTTGTGCTGACATGCGAGGATAAATGCACGAGCTTCCCAGAAACACCATCTTTGTTACGCCTGTTGCATGCGCAGCGGTAATGATTGAGTTCTGGACAGCAATATTCTCATGAATAAAGTCTGCAGGGTGCTTGCTGTTGGCGGCAATTCCACCAACCCGCGCAGCGGCCATGAATATATACTCCGGATGCTCTGCCTCGAAGAATGCTTGAGTAGCATGCGAATCTCTTAGATCGAGTTCGGCATGTGTACGTAGGAGGAGATTGGTATACCCATCAGCCTCAAGCTTTCGAACGATAGCGGAGCCTACGAGCCCCCGGTGGCCGGCGACAAATATTTTTGCATCCTTATCCATATGCAGATTGTCGGACATTCTTAGATTCTATTGCTAGATCAGATTCAGTCATGAGTCGCACGAGTTCAAGGAATCCTATCGTTGGCTCCCATCCTAACTCTTCCCTTGCCTTAGTTGGGTCGCCGTGAAGCAGATCAACTTCAGCCGGACGATAATAGACCGGATCGATTTTGATAATAGTTCTGCCGGTAATGCGATCAATACCTTTTTCGTCTTCGCCAGTTCCTTCCCATACTAGATCCATACCAAGCAAGCGAGCCGATTCTTCTGCGAATTCTCGTATCGAGTGAGTCTCGCCCGTTGCGAGTACGAAATCGTCAGCTGTATGATGCTGGAGCATGCGCCACATGCCTTCGACATAATCTTTTGCATGTCCCCAATCACGTATGGCATCGAGATTCCCTAAATAAAGCTTGGCATCGATGCCAAGCTTTATGCGCGCTAGCCCACGCGTTATCTTACGCGTTACGAACGTCTCGCCGCGACGCTCCGATTCATGATTGAACAGAATTCCACTTGCAGCAAACATGCCGTAGCTTTCACGATAGTTCTTTGCAATCCAGTGACCGTAAAGTTTTGCGACACCATAGGGCGAGCGGGGGTAGAACGGTGTTGTCTCGCGTTGTGGAACTTCTTGAGCCTTACCAAACATTTCAGACGAAGAAGCTTGATAAAATCGTACCGGTAAATTTGAGTACCGTATTGCTTCAAGTAAACCTAACGTACCGAACCCTGTGGTATTGGCTGTATATTCAGGAATATCGAACGAAACGCGCACATGACTTTGGGCCCCGAGATTATAGACTTCATCAGGTTTTATAGAGTTTAAAAGCCCCGTAAGGCGGCTTCCATCCATTAGATCTCCATAAT
>CAXUAR010000004.1:10250-19444 GCA_964249155.1 uncultured bacterium
GGTGCTGATAAAAATGTTCAAGACGTCCTGTGTTAAAGGAGCTTGAGCGACGGATAATGCCGTGCACTTCGTACCCCTTATCAAGCAATAATTCTGCCAAATATGAACCATCTTGGCCGGTTATACCGGTAATCAAGGCTCGTTTCCGTTCTTCCATATATAGGTAGTATACTACTCGCATATGAAAAAAGTTGCACTCTGGATCGCGATTATCCCGCTCTTTATTATTCCGTTCCTTTCTCTGTACGTTTCGAGCGGGTATTTCCCCTTCATAACGGGAAAGAACTTTGCTTTTCGCACGCTCGTGGAAATAGCGTTCGGTGCGTGGCTTATTCTCGCGCTCGTAGACCGCAGGTACCGGCCGCGCTTCTCGTGGACGTATGTATGGTATAAGTCATTCGTCTTTTGGCTCCTTATCGCTGATATCGTTGCCGTAAATGTGCACAAGGCTCTTTGGAGCAACTTCGAGCGCATGGACGGATGGGTTACGCTTATTCATCTCCTTCTGTTCTTCATCGTATTGTCTTCGATACTTACGGTACATACGTGGTGGCGCAAGTGGTGGCTCGTATTCATTACAGGTGCAGGACTCATTACCTCATATGGTTTGCTGCAACTTATGCATCTGGCTCCCATTCATCAGAGCGCTGACCGCATCGACGCGACACTCGGGAACGCAGAATACCTCGCAGGGTACTTACTCTTCGCTATTGCCATAACACTCTGGCAGGCTTTTGAGACGCGCGACCGAAACTACGCATGGCTTAAGTACGGACTCTTTGCACTTTCGGCGCTTGAGCTTGTTGTACTCTTTGCAACCGGCACGCGCGCGACACTCTTTGCTCTTATCGGTGCAGGTATGGTCGGCAGTGTTTTGTGGATGCTTGAGTCAGGAAAGCAGGGAAGGAAAGGCGCGCTCGCAGTACTTATGGCGCTCGTGCTCATCATTGGTGGACTCTTTGTGTTGCGAGATACATCAGTTGTGCAGAATAGTCCCAATCTGAATCGTCTTGCGTCGACGTTCTCGCTTAAGAACGCTCTGGGTACTCGTCTTACTATTTGGCATATGGCGGTGGAAGGCATAGAGGCTAAGCCTCTTCACGGCTGGGGACAAGAAGGCTATAACTATGTCTTTAATACCTACTATGATCCATCGCTCTATACGCAAGAGCCATGGTTTGACCGTGCTCACAATATTTTCCTCGACTGGCTCGTTGCCGGCGGTATCCCTGCATTTCTTCTATTCGTAAGTGTGCTCATTACTTCTATGTACGGCCTCTATCGCGCACCTATCTCGCGTCCAGGTCGTATCATGCTGTTGTCAGCGCTCATTGCGTACGTGATTCAGGGCCTGGCCGTCTTCGACAACTTGTTCACGTATATTCCATTCATTGCCATACTTGCGTACGCGCATTCGGTTAGTTCGCGACCAATTCGTATGCTTGAGACTGCACCGCAGATAGGCGAATCGCCACTACGAACAATCGTTGCACCCCTCATCCTCGTTGCTACGCTCGTGGGTGTATGGTTTGTAAATGTTCCAAGCGTACGCGCAAGTTATGACCTCATCGGCGCGCTTACGCCAACAAACGACTCACAAACGAGATTCGATTACTTCAAGAAGTCGTACGCTGATGGTTCATTTGCTGACCAGGAGATTACCGAACAGCTGGTATCCTTTGCGCCGCAAGTTGTGGCATCAACGGATGCTCCCGCTTCGCTTCGTGCTGACGTTGCGCAGTATAGCGTTGCACAAATTAGTGCCGTGGTCGCAACAGCTCCGCGCGACACACGACTCCACTTGCAGTATGCACTCTTGCTGCGGGGAATTGGAAATCTACAGGCGGCACAAACTGAAAGTGCAAAGGCTCGCGAGCTCTCGCAGAACAAGCAGACGGTCATTATTGAGCAAGGAATAGAAGCATTCCAGCTTGGTAGCTTCGCTGCCGCTAAAGACTACTTTACGCAGGCCGCAAACCTTAGTCCTGGCAATAAAGACGCTGCGGCATATATTGCTGGCTCGCTTATCATGGAGGGTGATGTGTCTGCGGCAAAGGCAGAGCTTGTGCAAAACTTCGGCACCACGAGTGTAAACCATCCTATTCTTCTGCTTGCGTACTATCAGACAAAAGACTGGAACGACCTGATCGTCGTAGTGAAGCAGCGACTCCTTGAGCAACAGGACGCTACGACCGGCTACCAGCTTGCCGCTGTCTATGCGCAAGCGGGCCGTATTCAGGATGCGATTGCAGAGGTACGCACAACCATGCTCGCGCACCCGGAGACTGCTGCGCAGGGTCAGTCGTTGCTGCAGCAATTGGGTGCACAGTAAAGTTCACGACTTGGACAGAGAACCGTTGTGTCCATGATTTTTAAAGAAAACGTTTCGCTCGCAGAACATACAACCTTTAAGATGGGTGGTCCGGCACGGGTGTTTGTTACCTGCGAGTGGGTGGATGACGTAAAGGCCGCGGTCGCGCTTGCGCGCGACCGCGGCCTTTACGTGTATCCGCTTGGAGGCGGAAGTAATGTCTTAGCGGCTGATGAGTCTATCGAGAAAGTTGTTTTACGCATAGACATTCCAGGCATTGTTTATAGGAAAGAAGGAACACACACTCTGATTACGGTTGGCGCAGGGGTATCGTGGGACGCTCTTGTTGATGACGTAACTACTAAAGGACTGTGGGGCATTGAGAACCTTGCCGGTATACCGGGAACGGTTGGTGGAGCGGCTGTGCAAAATATCGGCGCCTACGGCGCCGTCTTCGCCGACTCAGTAGTCTCTGTCGAAGTGTATGACACTACTACTGACAGCGTTCGCACACTCGCGCGCGAAGAATGCGGATTCGGCTATCGCATGAGTATTGTTAAGCAGGGCAGCGGAAGTCTCATCGTGACGCAGGTCACGCTTGCTCTTTCGGAAGAGCCAGCGCCACGGCTTGGATACCGCGATATCGAGGAATACTTTGCGAATACTTCAACCCCACCGCTTACGGGTATACGCGACGCGGTGCGTACTATTCGCGCAAAGAAATTTCCTGATCTCTCTCTCTACGGCACCGCCGGTTCATTTTTCTTGAATCCCGTTCTCACAGAACGCGAAGCGGCTCGCATTGCAGCAACCTATCCAGGCATGCCACTTTTTCCTATGCCAGAGGGCGGCGTGAAGGTGCCTATTGCGTGGCTCCTTGATTATCGTCATGGTGTTCTCGATATGCGTGATGTGCGTGTAGGTAAGGCGCTCGTGTGGCCAATGCAAGCACTGGTGCTTGCAACAGAGCCTGGAGCGACGGCAGAAGATGTGAATGCGCTCGCAACACTCGTGATAACGCGTATGAAAGAGTAACAGGTATTGATATACAAAGAGAAGTTCAGTTCTTGGCATAAGGGCCATAGTGGTCATAAAAGTATTAACTGCCAATATTTTCTCCCAAGCAAGCCCACCATATTTCTCCTATAAAAATATCCGACGGCAAATGTGTCTTTGCATCGAGCGCGCTTTTAATTTGCATCCACTGTAAAAAACTTTTCATACGTGCACGATACACATGCAGATACAAAATTATTGTTCGTAACTATTAAAATATTTCTGTAAAAGTTATCCACACAATTTATTTTTTGCATACAAAAATATTTTTCGCGCGTAATAATAGATACAGAACACATTCGCGCACAAAATATTTTTTAAAACGATTTGAAAAATATTTTGTGCGCGTGTGGGTCGAATATTAGTAGAAATCATTTCACGTATAGACCTATGGCAGCAAAAAAGAAAGCAGCTAAGAAGTCGGTTAAGAAGGCAGTCAAGAAGACCGCAAAGCGCAAGACCGCAAAGCGCCGCAAGTAGTTCTTGCAAGAAAAGAGCCGCTCCTTTAGGAGCGGCTCTTTTCTTTTATTCGCATCTTTGTGTTGTGCCACCCTGCTCATACCTATATATAGGTATGGTTCCGTTTTACTCTTCTGCCAGGAGATACAACGATACTGGAAAATAGCCCGTAAAAAGGTATACTACGGCCTATATGGGGAACTTTCTCGGGCGAGTATTTAGCGCAAACCAGTCTGCTTCATTTGTGCGAAGCGGTAAAGCTGTCGTAGACGCTGCACGATCACAGTCAGACGCACTTGAAGCTCTGACCCAGCAAGAACTGAAGGATATGCTTGCTCAGGTCCGAGAAAAGACACAGGGTAGCCCCACATCTGATGCTGACATTGCTACTGTGTTTGCACTCGTGCGCGAGGCGGCACGTCGCACTCTAAACCAGCGTCATTATGATGTGCAGCTTCTCGGTGGCCTCGCACTTGCTAAAGGGAAAATTGCCGAGATGCGCACCGGAGAAGGAAAGACATTGGTCGCTACGCTCCCAGCTACGCTTCGTGCGCTTGCCGGCCAGGGCGTGCACTTGGTGACCGTGAACGATTACCTCGCACGCCGCGACGCGGCGTGGATGGGACAGGTGTATGACTACCTCGGTCTTACGGTTGGTGTCGTTACCTCAAGTGGTGCGTACCGGTATGATGGCGCACATGTAACCACCGAAGAAGATGTCTCACGCGACGAAACCGGTTCATTCCGTGTCTTCTATGATTTCCTTCGTCCCGCAACTAAAAAGGAAGCGTACGTGGCTGACATCACCTACGCTACCAACAACGAACTTGGCTTCGATTACTTACGTGACAATACCGCATATGACGCCTCGCAGATTGTTCAGCGTGGTCATCATTTCGCTATTGTCGACGAAGTCGATTCTATTCTTATCGACGAAGCCCGTACGCCGCTTATTATTTCAGGCCCGGCTGCTGACGCCGAACAGCTCTACGAACGTTTTGCTTCGATTGTGAATTCTTTCAAACAGGATGAAGATTACTCCGTAGACGAAAAGCAGCGCGCAATACAGCTTACCGATGAGGGTATTGCAAAAGCAGAGCGCGCGCTCAACATTGAAAACCTTTATACCGAAGGTGGCATGAAGCTTGCGCACCACCTTGAGACTGCAGTTAAAGCAAAAGCACTGTTTCATTCAGATAAGGAATACGTCGTGAAGGACGGCGAGATTATTATCGTAGACGAATTCACGGGCCGCCTTCAGCCTGGCCGCCGCTGGTCAGAAGGTCTGCACCAGGCCGTTGAAGCAAAGGAAGGTGTGCCTATTCAGAAAGAAACTCGTACGTATGCTTCGGTGACGTTCCAAAACTATTTCCGTATGTATGAAGCTCTTGCTGGTATGACGGGTACGGGTCTATCCTCAGAGGAGGAATTTTATACCGTCTATAAACTCGACGTAATCGTGATCCCGACGAACCGTGTCACCGCTCGTATTGACCACCACGACCTCATCTTCCAAACCAATAACGGCAAGTACACGGCGCTCGCGCGGGAAGTAAAGCGCTTACATGAAAAAGGCCAACCGGTGCTCGTGGGTACCGTGTCTATCGAAGACAACGAGGTGGTAAGCCAATACCTTGCGGCAAACGGCATCCCGCACGAAGTGCTAAACGCCAAGAACCATGAGCGTGAAGGAGAATTGATTGCGCAGGCTGGTCGGCTTGGACGCGTGACCGTTGCGACGAACCTCGCGGGCCGTGGTGTGGACATTAAACTTGGCGGTGTGCCAGAGAACGAAGAAGAGCATCGACAGGTAGTGGCAGCGGGTGGCTTGTTTGTCATAGGTACGGAGCGCCACGAAGCACGCCGCATCGACAACCAGTTGCGTGGTCGCTCCGGTCGCCAAGGTGACCCCGGCGAGACACAATTCTATGTATCTCTTGAAGACAAGCTTATGCGCGTCTTAGCAAACGACATGCTTAAGCGCGTCATGGGTACCTTTAAGATTGCCGAAGACGAGCCTATTGGCAGCGGCATGATTAGTAAGTCGCTTGAGACCGCTCAGAAGCGTATTGAGGGCTTCAACTTTGATTCACGCAAACAGGTGCTTGCCTACGACGATGTGCTCAATACGCAACGCCTTTCAATATATCGCTCGCGCATGATTGCGCTTCTAGGTACGGACGAAGAGATTGTAACTTTGGTGCTTGCAATGGCGGGGGACGACGAAGCGCTGCATGCTCTTTACCAAGCGAAGCGCGAGGAGTTTGGCCCTGAGCTTTGGACGCAGCTTTTGCGCCGGCTCATTCTCCAGGTTACGGATACATTCTGGCTTGAGCATTTGGAGTACATGGACTACCTGCGCAAGAGCGTATCGCTTCGTGCCTACGGCCAGCGCGACCCGCTCATTGAATACCGTCGCGAGGGTCTTCATAAGTTTCAAGACATGCAGGCGGGTATCGCAGCACAGGTACGCGAGGCACTGCCACGCGTAGCTCCTGCAGACGAGTCACGCATCCTCGCTGAAGAAGCAAAGACCCGTGCAACGCTTATTGCCGTGAACGAAAACGGGGATGGCTCCCTAGAAGCGGTCGTGCAGATGCCTGTGGTGAAGGAAGGTCCTCAGTTTGAACGCAACGACACGGTCACTATTAAAAAGGGAGACGAAATGCAAACGCTTAAATATAAGAAAGCAGAGAACCTTTTGGAGCAGGGCTGGACGATTGTGCCGTAGAGGATCCTCTTGGACAGAGTCACACTTCTATAGTAGAATGCACATACCGTAGTCACTCGTGACTGCTTTTCTATTTTTATATGGCATTCATCGACGAAGTAACAGTACATGCAACTGCCGGCCGCGGCGGGGACGGCGTCGTGCGTTGGCTCCACATGAAGGGCCTTGAGAAGGGCGGTCCGGCTGGAGGCGATGGAGGCCGCGGAGGCGATGTAGTCGTAGAAGGCGTCCGTGACCTTGGCGCGCTCGCTACGTACCAGTTCTCAAAGAAGTTCCGTGCCGAGAACGGCTTTCCGGGAGAGAACAATAATAAGCATGGCGCAGACGGCCAGGGAGTAACGCTCAAGGTGCCTGTGGGTACGCTCGTGAAGAACGGCACTACTAAGGAAGTATTTGAGGTACTTGAAGACGGCCAGCGCATCGTGGTGTTCAAGGGCGGCAATGGGGGCCTCGGCAACCCGTACTTCAAGGGCGCTACGAACCAAAATCCAGAGCAGTCTACGCCAGGCAAGATCGGAGGTTCAGGCGAGATTCACTTTACGCTCAAGATTATCGCTGACGTGGGCCTCGTCGGATTCCCGAATGCCGGCAAGTCATCGCTCCTGAACTCGCTCACTCGAGCTCGTTCAAAGGTTGGTGCCTATCCTTTTACTACACTAGACCCGCATCTCGGCGATCTCTACGGCTACCTCATAGCTGATATTCCTGGACTTATCTCGGGAGCCTCTTCTGGCCGAGGTTTGGGTTCAAAGTTCTTAAGACATATCGAACGCACCGTACTTATTGCGCATCTTGTCTCGGCTGAGCAAGAAGACCTTGTCAAGAGCTATAGGGACATACGAACGGAGCTAGAATCTTTTGGCAAGGACTTGGCAGGGAAGCGTGAGATTGTCGTACTCTCAAAAGTAGACCTCCTGACTCCTGAAGAACGCGCCGAGAAAATAGCGCTCCTTACAGAAGTGAGCGGTAAGAGTGTGTACGCACTTTCTATAATCGATGAAGAGCTGCTTAAGGCCTTTTCAGATACTTTAATTCAAAAGCTTCGCGCTAGCAGAGAAAGCAAAGAGATTTAGGAAAAGCAATGAGGCAACTCTCTAGACCGTTGCCCATAAGGGATTTTGGTTGCATACTGGGTAACACATGACCTATTACCCGACCATTGGTCTTGAAGTGCATGCAGAATTGGCTACAGAGACTAAAATGTTCTGCCGCTGCAAGAACGATCCTGAGGCTACTGAGCCAAATACGAATGTCTGTCCAGTCTGTCTTGCACACCCTGGCACGCTTCCGACTGCAAACCGCGACGCCATATATCGGGTACTGCGCGTGGGCGCGGCACTTGGTTCCTCGCTCGCCGACTATAGTGAATTTGATCGTAAATCATATTTTTACCCAGACATTCCGAAGGGGTATCAGATTACGCAGTACGCGTACCCCTTCGTCGCAGGCGGCGAGCTCGCGGGCGTTGCCATTACTCGCGTGCACCTGGAAGAAGACACGGCGCGCTCGACTCACGAAGGCGCAGATAACACGAGCGAGGTAGACTTCAATCGCGCAGGCATTCCGCTCATGGAGCTTGTGACCGAGCCAGTCATTCATGACGCGAAGACTGCCGGAAATTTCGCACGCGAACTCCAGCAGCTTCTGCGTACGCTCGGTGCCTCGCACGCCAATCTTGAGAAAGGCGAGATGCGCATCGAGGCGAATATCAGTATTTCCGACGATGACACGTATGCTACCTTTGGTACCAAAGTTGAAGTGAAAAATTTGAATTCCTTTCGCTCCGTCGAGCGGGCCATCGAGTATGAAATCGCACGTCAGTCAAAGCTCATCGAGGAAGGAGGAATGGTATCGCAAGAGACGCGCGGATGGGACGAAGGAAGGCAGGAAACGTTTCGTCAGCGCTCAAAGGAAGGTAGCGCAGACTACCGCTATTTTCCAGAGCCCGATCTGCCAAAGATTCTCCGCAGCGATGTTCCTGAGTGGAGCGACCAGGAGCTGAGGGCATCACTCCCAGAATTACCTTCGGCTGCGCTCGCTCGCTACCAGGCGCTTGGCATGAAGGATGATGATGCACTAGTCATTGCGTATGATACCGCGCGTAGAGATTTCTTTGATGCAGTGATTCGGCTCTTAGCAGAGGATATGAGCACGCATGCGATTGCTGCGAATTATTTTATTTCTGACCTAAGCGGACTCGCTGGCGCTTCCCACGCAAATGAAAGCTCGGCTGCGTACGGAGGTGTAACACCGGAATCATTTGCCGCTCTCATGCGCATGGTGAAAGAAGACGCGCTCTCGTCGCGTGGAGCCAAAGACGTACTCGCGCTATTGTTTGAGAAAGGTGGCGATCCTGAGACTGTTGCACGGGAAGCAGGCCTCATGCAGGTGAGCGACCCTGCAGCACTCAAGGCTTCTGTACGCGAAGTTATCGGGGCGAATCCCAGCGTCGCAGAGGACTATAAGGCCGGAAAAGAGGCGAGTCTTCAATTTCTGTTAGGGCAATCCATGAAGGCTACCAAGGGCGCTGGTAACCCTGGACTCCTGAAAGAATTCTTACTCGAAGAGCTGGCGTAAAGCTCCCACACAAAACCGCCGGCTAAAGCCGGCTGTTTTGTGTGGGAGCTACAACTACGA
>CAXUAR010000005.1:0-1893 GCA_964249155.1 uncultured bacterium
ATGTAGTTTTCCTTGAAAGCACAGGGCTCTCTCTTGCTGCTTTCGCATTGTATCTGCTAGCCCTTGCTCTTCTTGGTTGGCAGCGATTGCGCGACGCGCTCGTTCTCATACTAAGTACTGCAGGGCTAGTAATGCTTCTCATTGTTGCTGCATACGTAAGCAATGTGCTTCCACCGATACCCCTCACACTTAAGTCAGGAGGTGTGTACCACGGTATAACACACACTAATGCGACATATACCCTTTTGGGTGAGCCTGGACGTGCGTGGTGGGACACTCGAATACAGGTTGTACATCATGTATCTGGCACACCACTCTATGCGTATAGCTCAATATTTGCTCCAGGTGACTTTAGCACAACTATTGTGCATGACTGGCAGTGGTATGACCCTGCAAGCAAAAAGTGGATTGATGAAGCCACTATTGCTTTTTTGCTTTCGGGTGGTCGTGAAGAGGGCTACAGGGGATACTCGGAGAAATATGATCCGCAGCCTGGGAACTGGCGTGTTATCGTTGAGACGCTGGATGGCCAAGTAATTGGAAAACTCTCGTTCAAAGTAATAAACGAGAGTTCCGAGCCAACTCTGATTACAGAGTCTAAATAGAATTGCAATAGCGAGCTATCCCGAGAGCAGCAATTCTATTTAGCCAGCTTTCACGCGAAGCTTCGTCTGCTTCGCCTTGTCGAGCTTAGGAAGAATAAGGGTGAGAAGTCCATCTTTTGCATTCGCTGAAGAGTTATCGACATCTACTTCCTGGGGAAGGAGAATAGTGCGTGAGAACGTGCCCCAAAAGAGTTCTCGAATAAAATATTCTGATTCTGCTATAATCTCGCGCTCCGCGCGAGCGCCTTCTATGACGACCATGTCGCGGCTTATGGAAAGGTTTATCTCATCGGCACGGACGCCTGCGATGAAGGTGCGAATGACTATCTCGCTTGCAGTCTGGTAGACATCTACCGGAAGTTGACCCTCACTCTCTTCTTCGTGATCTTCGTATGTAGCGTGGATTTGTGGAGCTGCGCTTGACGCTTGAGTGACCTGCGAAGGACCGAGACGTCGTGCAGGAACGACGTCATCTTCGAATGCGTCATAGTCGTCCGTAACCGGCACTGAGCCGGAAAGTCGTTCGAAGAAAGATCGTTTTTTCATACGTAAATAAGTGTGTTTGCTAAGCAGTCGTTCCAGGTTCATCGCGATACTGGAAATACTTTAATAGTTCGAAGAGTGCGAACAATACGACAGCACCACTCCATACAAACAAGAAGGCACTAAGGATGCTGTGCGAGTCGTCTCGTGGAATTATAAGGAAATTAAACGTCGTATGCAATGCGATGGCGAGGATAAGTCCTCCTGATGCAGCGAAGCCGCGATACCAACAGGGAAGCTTATGCGCAAATGCAAGCGAGAAACCGATCGCGCTCGAGGCGATTACGTGAAGCAAGGTCGAACCAACGAAGCGCAGGTTGTCGGTTGCGAGCGCGGCCAAGTAATCGCCTGAAGAGAAGGGTTCGATAAGGAAAAGCATATTTTCGAGCGCCGCGAAACCGAGCGCAACTGTGATCATGTAAATAACCAAGTCAATTGATTCGTCTACATCGCGACGCCATAGCACAACAATAGCTGCAAGCAAGTATTTAAGGGTCTCCTCTATAACGGCCCAGCCGGTAATAATAGGGAAGCATAGCGTCGCGTATGGAGAACAGCCTGGCATTACACTATATGCGTAGTCTCTAAAGTACGCTTCAAACGGGACCGCAAGGGGTACTGCGACCATGCCAGCCATGAATGCCATCAGTAGTACGGCACGCGGCTCTGGATGGCGATAATCTTCCTTAAGTAGGAAATATAGCCACAGGAGCGCAGGAAGCATGCCACCTACAAAGGCATACAC
>CAXUAR010000005.1:1903-11858 GCA_964249155.1 uncultured bacterium
GGAGTAGACAGAATAGCGCAGCAAACGGGGTGATCCTAATTGTACCTTACGGCCATGGTGTAATCATAAGTAGTCCCTCGGTATCGCCAAGACTCTGCCATATTTCTTCGGTAACGAATGGCATAAGTGGGTGAAGAAGCTTTAGTGCGTCTTTTAGAAGTGAACGCAAGAGTACTTTACGCGATGCGCTCGCTTCGCTCGCGCTATGCTCATCTCCATTGCTCGCAAATATGTGTTTCGATTCCTCAAGAAGTTCGCTCGCGAGCCTGTCCCATAGGTAGTGATAGATTTTCTCTGCAGCCAAATAAATGCGGTATTCATCCATGTCTTTCGTAATGTCAACGATAATCGCGTCGAGTTCAGCACGAATCTCTGCATCGTTTACCGTAAGTCCTGCGGTAAGCTCAGCACCTTCTGTATTCTCAAGAATAAAGCGTGTAATGTTCCAGAGTTTGTTTGCGAAGTTCTTATAGCCTTTGATTTTGTTTTCATCAAATTTAACGTCGTTTCCAATTGCCGTTCCCACAAGAAGTCCCATACGAAGCGCGTCTGCACCAAACTTGTCTATCATCTCAATAGGGTCACCACCATTTCCGAGTGATTTACTGAACTTCCTACCTTTAGTATCGCGTACGAGGCCGTGAATCATAACAGTTTTAAAAGGCACCTGTCCAAGGTGAAACCCGCTCATAAGGATCATGCGCGATACCCAGAGCGGAAGAATTTCATAGGCAGGGGACATAAAGGATGTGGGATGAAAGGTTTTCATGTCCTTGGTCTGATCCGGCCAGCCAAGTGTTGAAAACGTCCAAAGAGCAGACGAGAACCAGGTATCGAGTACGTCGGGGTCTTGCGTCCAGCCGTCGCCTTCGGGCATTGCTTCTTGGCATCGCACGTCGCTGCCCTTGTACCAAATTGGAATACGGTGACCAAACCATATCTGGCGGCTAATACACCAGTCATGTAGGTTATCAATCCAATGCATGTAGGTCTTCTTGAAGTTTTCTTGAGGCATCGCGATATCACCGTTCTGAACCGATGCCCGCATGAGGTGCTTCAGTGTTGTTTCTGAGCCAGTCTCTACGCCGGTAATCTCTGAATGGGGAATGGTAAAGGGTTTGTCGACAGCAATGAACCACTGAAGTTTGGGAATCGGCTCGACGATACCTCCCGTGCGTTCTGCGGTAGATACGTTTTGAGAAATATCCTCTTCTTTTTCCATCAAACCTTCCACACGCAACCAATCCGCCACCATTTCGCGCGCTTCGAGTACTTTAAGTCCAGAGAGTCTACCTGGAGAGGTTATCTTCGCGTACTCGTTTATAACAGCCTTATCTTTTGGAAGATTGTGCCTTTCAGCTATGTCCCAGTCCGTCATGCTGTGCGCAGGGGTAACTCCGAGCGCGCCTGTGCCGAATTCAGGATCGACTTCTTTATCAGCAACCACGCGTATTGAAATAGGAACATCGCAGAATATTGCTTTGTAGGTTTTTCCGACGAATGCAGCGTAGCGCGAGTCGTCTGGATGAACCGCAACGGCTACGTCACCAACCTTTGTTTCAAGGCGCGTTGTTGCAATGGCGATAGGAAAGTCCTTCGAGTAACGAAAAGTATAGAGTTTTGCAGTGCGCTCCTCGTGTATGATCTCGTCGTCTGAAATAGTGGTTTGACCCTTTGGGTCCCAGTTTACGATGCGGTTTCCACGGTAAATGAGTCCTGCATCATACATACGTTTGAAAGCAGTGAATACAGCTTTGTTACGAGGCTCGTCGAGCGTAAAGGCATACCGCGACCAGTCTAGTGATGCTCCCATACGTCGCACTTGGCTAAGGATGATTGTCTCGCTTTCCGTTGCAAACTGCGTCACTCGCCTTACGAGCTCTTCGCGTCCAATGTCATGACGGCTCTTGCCTTCTTCTTTCTGAATGTTCTTTTCTACGCGCGACTGCGTAGCGATGGCAGCTGAGTCGGTTCCTGGAATCCAAAGAGCTCGCTTGCCGCGCATGCGCTGATAGCGCATAACCGTGTCCTGGAGCGAGTCTTCGTATGCATGGCCAAGGTGAAGGACGCCGGTAACGTTTGGCGGAGGTAGCACGATGGTGAAGGGCTCACGAGAATCAGCGTCCGGCAGATTGTCCGGATTGAAGTAGCCGCTCTCTTCCCATACTTTATATACGCGACCTTCGGTCGCGCTTGGGTCATAAGGCTTTAAGAATTTATTATCTGCATCAAGCATTTGCTACCACTATAGCAAATACAGGCCGGATTTGCCTTAGTTATTGAGCGGATGCGAGCTTGCGGTTACCGTCAGCCTTAAGCTCATCAAGGGCGACGAAGTCGCCCTTTGCCGCATGATAAAAGCCCGCAAGACCGATCATGAGCGCGTTGTCGGACGTAAGCAACGCTGCAGGAATGCACAGCCGAACGTCAGGGAAGTCTGTTGCCATACGCTCGGCAAAGATACGTTTTATGTGCGTATTCGCAGAGACGCCGCCGCCGAGCGCGAGCGTCTTTGCTTTCGTGTCTTCGAGCGCCCGCTTAGTCTTTGCATAGAGGACATCGGCAGCTGCGTCTTCAAAGGCAAGCGCGATGTCTTCCTTTTGTGTCTCAGTCAGTGCACCGACTTTTTGCTTTTGTGCCAAGTCTTTCACGATATAGAGGGCAGCAGTCTTTAGTCCGCTGAAAGAGAAGTCGCAATGTGGATCATGAATCATCGGACGTGGAAGGGTGTATGGGTTCTCGCCGCCACGCTCGCGGGCGCGTTCAGCAAGTCTTGAGATTTCAGGACCTCCAGGGTACGGAAGGCCGAGCATGCGCGCGACCTTGTCGAAAGCTTCGCCCACGGCATCGTCGCGCGTCGCGCCCATGAGCTCATACGAAAGCCATTCGCGGGACGCGACAAGCTCAGTATGACCGCCCGATATGAGCAATGAGAGAAGCGGGAGCTCGGTTGCAGGTATGGAAATATCTTGGGAAAGCGTACCGTTCATTTGTTTATGGGTATCTCCCAATTTAGCGAGCGCCGTGCATATATGACCTTCCATATGATTTACAGAAACGACGGGCTTATCCCAAAGGATAGAGAGTGCTTTGGCAAAATTAACGCCGACCCATAGCGCAGGCTCAAGGCCGGGAAACGCTGTTACGGCGATTGCATCTATCTTCGGATGATTAAGAGTTTCGGATAGTGTCAGAAGCCTTGTTGCCACGCCTTCCTCACGCACAAGGAGATCAGCTACCTGCATATATGTTTTTGGCGGTATGGCTTGCGCCTCTTCATCAAGCAGGTTTGCGTCGTTAAGAGCGCTATACATAAGACCCATAAGATGTTTCGCGTGTTCCCGCTTAGCCACGGCAGGATACACGCCGCCGAATTCTCGATGGATCTCTATCTGTGACAACAGCGCATTACCCAGCACCGTGAAGCGCGCAGCATTGCCTTCGCCAGTTGCATTGCATTCAAGGACTGCTACGGCTGTCTCGTCGCACGAGGTCTCAATCGCTAGCAGCTTCATACTCTTCAATGATTATCCACGGCATAGGACCATCAACGGGAATAACAAAGCCTGATGAATTCTTGTGTCCGTTTCCACCATACTTCTGCGCTATTTTAGAAACGTCTATACTGCCATCTCCGCGTATTGATACACCGAAACCACGCGGGTGCGCTGTTACAACTAATGCAAAGGGTCCGTGCTTCTTTGCGAGCATGTTTCCGACGAGTGACTTCATGGGTTTTGTGGGATGAGCTGTTGCAAAATAACATTCATAACCTTCAAAGGTAACAAGTTTTGCCTTTCTGGCTGCAAGCTCTGCGAGTAATACGAAATACTCGCCATATATTCGGGTTTTCTCGAGGAATTTCTCCCGTCTTGCATCATCGTTAAGTTCCTCTACCATCGCATCCCAAAATTCGAATGTGTAGGGTTGAACGCTAATATAGGCCATTACTGCACGTGTTTCTGGAAGCTTGTATGTAAAGAGATCATCGTCCTGGAGATATTCCATAAGTCGTGGGCGAGGTACTCCTGGGTGGAAATAGTCCCACGCGATAGTCGTGCCTGAGCGGTCATTATCAAAGACGTATTCCGGCATTGATTCAACCACATCACGCATACCGATATGATGGTCGAGTACGGTGACAGATGCTGCACCCTTTACAAACAGATCCATGATCTCTTGCGTATAAGAAAAGTCGACAAAGAATACTTGGGCCCCGGCGAAATCAGTAGGAATCTCGGTTCCGCGTTCAACAGGTACGTACTCTGCTGCATCGCCAAATTTCTTCCATGCTGAATATGCCGCTCCAAAACCGTCAGGACAGTTTGCGTGGTAGTACACGATAGTTCTTGTAGACGTTTCCATAGGGTGCGCGGTGAGGGATTCGAACCCCCGACATCGTCAACGTCAATGACGCGCTCTACCAACTGAGCTAACCGCGCAATAGTCAAAAGGATACCGTACTTAGTAGGCATGTTCAAATATGATCAGTCGCAAGCTTTGATCAAAGCAAAATAAATGGTATATTATAAGTAGCAGGCACGAAGGAGAAAGGTCATGCAACGTTTCTTGTCGCGAGCATGGTCAGTGCTCGCCATAGTCTATAGTTTTTTTGTCTCGTACAGCGTATTATGTATAGCGTTAGCCGCAATAGTGAGCCTAAACGCTCGCTTTAAACTAAGTATTTATCTGAACATTTTGTCAGATATTCGAAGCAATCAAATACTTATTCCGACGCTAGCACTAGTTCCTTTTGCGGCGTTCGTCACGTATGTGTCGTATCATCCGCACGTAGCGCGTTGGTTGCGTAATGCTGGGCTTGGCATCTTGCTCTTGCTTGGAATCGGTTACGCCATGCAACGTATAGCAGGATCTTTATAAGGCATACTGCATCAAGAGCACCGGTCTAAAACGACCGGTGGCTTTTTATATATATTTCTATCCCCACCAAGTCTTCACGGGATGTGGGGTATAACTACCCTATGAACACAATCATACACCGGGCCAGCGATAGAGGGCGAGGAGACTATGGCTGGCTCACCACCCGCTACAGTTTCAGTTTTGCTGATTGGTATGATGCTGCACGTATGGGCTTCGGAAAGCTGCTCGTGATCAACGATGATCGAATCAGTCCCGACAATGGCTTCGGAATGCATCAACACAGAGACATGGAAATAATAACTATCGTCATGAACGGCATGCTGACCCATAAGGACAGTATGGGAAATACAGGAATGGTACGTGCCGGTGAAGTCCAGGTGATGTCTGCTGGCACAGGCGTCGCACATTCTGAGTACAATGCTTCAGCTGTCGAGTCTCTAGAGCTTTTCCAAATATGGATACTCCCGAAAAAGTTAGGTATTGCTCCTCGCTATGCACAGGCTCAGATTCCACACACTGAACACGCTGGTCTTACGCTTTTGGTTGGACCTGAAGACACAGAGGATGGGCTTGGCATCAATCAAGATGCATATCTATCTACATCGACTATGAGTGCAAATAAATCGCTGGAGTGCGCTATCCACCAAGGAGGGAATGGACTCTATATATTTGTTGTGTCGGGAAGCATCGAGATAGCGGGAGAGACTCTGTATGCTCGGGACGCCATAGGCGTTACTGATATCCCTTTGGTCAGCATTAGTGCGCGTGAATCTTGCGAACTTCTTACTATAGAAGTGCCAATGCATTAAGTACTGAGAAAATTTTCTATGCGCACCGTCTCAGTGAATGATTTGATGCAGAAAGACTATTCATATACCTGTACAAAGCCCATAGGAAAAGAGTTTGATTCTGAATTCCGACCCGATCTTACGCCGAAAGAAATGCTTGCGCTCGGCGTCTTTGGCGGCAAATACATGACTGATTTTAGAGATGAATTCCCAAGGGATTGGTTCAAAGACGCAAAGTTGTGCCATGAACGTCATGATCCAAAACTAAATTACTTCGGCATAAACGCATCACAACCGCTTTCTGTGTGGCAGGCGAAGGGCTGGATCTATGAAGAAGATCCGCGTGGTTGGTTCCAGTGGTATTGCCGGTACTACCTGGGCCGCCGTATTCCGCACGAAGACGCGCGACAGATTAAACGTTGGCGCGCTATGGGTCGGCATATCGCGCAAGTAAAGCAGAACTGCAGAGCTGGGGACCAAGCGTGTCGCACGCGTCAGCGTCAAGCCATACTGCACTGGGCGTACGATAGTCGGGAGATGTAGTCAATGAAGAAAGCCGCCCCATTGTGCCATGGCACAATGGGGCGGCTTTCTTCTGGCATGATCCCACGGAGAATCGAACTCCGGTTTTGTCCGTGAAAGGGACACGTCCTAGCCGCTAGACGATGGGACCTTTCGTTAAAAGCTCACCTTGCTATCCTACATTTTCCAGGCCAAAAATGCTAGGATGTCCAAACCACGGAGGCGTCGCATAGTGGTCTAGTGCACCGGTTTCGAAAACCGGCATACCGCAAGGTATCGAGAGTTCGAATCTCTCCGCCTCCGCCAGGTTGGCAACTTTGAACTTTAGTCACGGCAAGGGTTTTCGAGGCGATTTTCGAGCCCTTGCCGCCGACTTTTGGGGGCTCGAAGTTGCTAGACTGAATGTCCATAAGGACATCGAAAACTGGCGTCCAGATGGGCGTCAGTTTTTGATTTTGCACGGTAAAGCCCTCAAAACAGAGCTTCACGAGCGTGCGCTTTTGATGCATCCCGCTCTTCTGAAAGACTTGATCGGCATGCTCCGTGAAGTCCAGTATTTCGTTGAATTTCTGCACGAACTTATCGGACTTACCCTCAAGCACACCTAGACGGCTCTGGTACATTTCCTTCTCGCGCAAAAGCTCGTCCTGAATCTTTATGAACACATCCGCATCGATGATGCGCTTGGAGCGATCCACGACGATATTGCGGATCTGCTGTTGCACCCTGACGAGCTCGTGCTTGAGGCTTTTGCGTTCCTTTTCTTCCTGATCCAGACGCTCCTTTGCGAAGTGCTGAAAGTAAGCGTCCAAGACCTTCTTGAAGCGATCAGGCATCTGTACGCGCGAGAGATGGCTTGCGACCTGTTCCTCCACGGACTCCCAGCGTATGTATTTGCGCTCAGAGCAGTTCTTATCGTTCCAGTGTGTGCAAGCGTAGTAGAGATAGCCTTTTTGCATTTGTCCGCAAAGTGTCGAGCCGCAGACCGCGCATCGCATAAAGCCTGCCATTGGGTACGAATGTTTGCGGCTTCGATCGGCTGAGTGATTGTGCTGAGAGATGATCTCCTGCACGTCGTCAAATAGCTTTTTGCTTATGAGCGTCGGGAAGCTGGCCTGACATGTCGCCGAGCGAGTTTTGACGAGGCCGTAATAGATCGGATTCATAAGAATGTGCTCCATTGCCGTGCGCCTCACTAGATTGCCGTATTTGCTTTTGAAGCCGCGCTTGGAAAGCTCGGCCGCGAGAGAATCGTAGCTGTACTTGCCGGTGGCATAGAGCTCGAATGCCATCTTCACGAACGGTGCTCGCATCGGATCGACAATAAGCGATTTGGTCTTCTTGTCGTTCAAGTAGCCGGTGGGCGCGTATCCGGGGAACCTGCCGCGCTCCACAGCTTCTTTGAGGCCTTTCTTAACCTCCCAGCTGATGTTCTGGGACGTCCACTGCGCGATCGATGCCATGATGTTCTCTACCAGCTCGCCGGAGAAAGACTCATCGAACTGCTCGACAACCGACACGACCTTGCAGTCGTGCTTTTTGAGCATCATCTTGATCGCCGCGTAATCGGCCACGTTGCGGCACATACGGTCGAGCTTATGCACCAAAATCACGTCGACCTTGTTATCGCTCTTCGCCCGATGAAGCATCTTCTGGAGCTGGGGACGATCGGTGGTGCGAGCCGATTCGCCCTTTTCCTCATAGATGCCGTCCGGCAAAAGATGCCAGCCGTGATCCATCCCGTACTTTTGGCAGGCCTTAACCTGCGCCGGAATGCTCAACTCTCGTTCGGCCTGACGAGAGGTGGACACTCGGCCATAGACTAAGTAGTTCATAAAACTTTAGAATTTCTTGATAATTTCTTTAATAATTCTTTACCCGTGCTTTTCTAAAATAAAGAGTGGACTCCGCTTGCGAAGTCCCTTCTAGTATTTCTTTATGTGGTACACGAGCCGACCTACTACCTTCGACTTTTTGAGGTGGTAGGTCTTTTTGAATCCGTCGACTACCGGACGCATTTCGAGAGACTCACCTCGCTTGTGGAAGTAGGTCATCGCATCACCGTCCGGCGTCGAGACGATCACAATGTCTCCATTCTTCGGAGTGGCATCGATGTCGATGATAACGAAGTCGCCGGAAAGGATACCCGCATCGACGAGCTCGAGGTCCGGAAGGGATGCTCTCTCTCGGCATCGAATAAAAACTTCGCGCCTCGGCCACTCGCTTGTCGAGGTCTTTGATCGGCTGAATCGAGTCGAGCATCGGCACTCGATGCCCGACATCTTTGACATTAAACTTATACTCCGTCCCCAAACTCACGCTTCGGATTTTTCCCTCAGTCCAGTGCTGATGCACCTCCTCCGGCGAGAGACCATAAGCCTTCGCCAAAGCCGGAAGTTGTTTCTGCGACGGGAAGCGAAAATCGTTCTCCAATTGCGAGACGTAGGGCTGGGTAATTTTCATGCGCTTGGCGATCTGGACTGCGGTCAGTCCGGATGCCTCACGCTTTTCTTTGAGATATGAACCAAATGACATATGCGTAATGAATTGCTGTTAATTGGCTTAAATGCATCGTTTCGACCCGATAAGAGAATATTAGCAAAATCGTAATATATTAGCAAATATGCTTATACACACCTATTTGTTTTGCAACTATTAGCAGATTTGCTAATATGACTAAGGAGGTCTAAATAGAAATAATTATGCGCAAAGTACCAACGAACGTTCGACTCCGTGACCTTCGGATCAAGAAAGGGCTAACACAATACAAACTAGCCCGCATTCTTGGTTTCAAGCACAACACGGCGATCAGCAGGTACGAGACCGGTCGCAAGCGGCCGAATCTCGATACCGCACAGCGGATCGCTCTGGCTCTCGGAGTCAAAGTAGAGGAGATTTTTCTTCCGTAACACTGAGCTGACGCTCAGTGGAGATGTGGGGTCAATAAAAGTGTGAGGTCACTCTTATGAACCAAACCATCGCATGTCCCAGCCGACGAAAGACGAGCAAGCTCTCGTGGAGCTTACTCGAAATGCACTCGCCGAAGTTCTCGGTCGAGAGCCTACGAAGCAGGAGCTTTGGCGCGTCCATGCTGGCTTCAAGCGCATGGCGTTCATGCTGTTGGATCACATGGATCACATCAAAAAACATGAGGACGAAAATCCTGATCAAGAGACTTATCCGGACGATGTGGAAACGACTGACGAGGAAGCCGCCGACGAGGGCGGAACTTCTCTGGAGACGAGAGAGTCTCTTGAGTAATTTCACGATTCGAGAGCTCGAAAATCCGAATACGCGACGCGACTTCTGCCGCGCGATGGACAACATCGACCGCGCGCTCCCCAAAGCCAGAGAATGGTAGACCGCGCCTTACTCTCCCCTCAATGGCCGGTCACCTCATTGAGAGGAGCGATAAGGTGCGGTCTTGGCCGACCACACCTTGTTTCTTCGCGTATGCCGGACGACAAAATCACAATTAGAGATCTCCGCAAAGGCGATTGGTACTGGATCAGCAAAGTGCTCCTCGACGAGTACGGTGCCACGATCGGGCCGATCGGCATTGCTATTTACAACTGCCTGGCTGAGTACGCCAACCAGGAGGGTTTTTGCTTTCCGTCGCACAAGACAATGGCCGACAAGATCGGCGCAAGTATCTCGAGCGTCCAGCGCGGCATCCGCCAGCTCATCAAACTGGAGATCATCCGCAAGAGCCGCCGGCGATACCACAATGTGTATTACCTGTTGAAACTAGACCGGTCAGAGAG
>CAXUAR010000005.1:11868-13243 GCA_964249155.1 uncultured bacterium
TCATACAAACCGGTCAGTTCGGTCTGTGGGAACAAGGAACAATACTTATAAACAAAAAAGAATTAATAAGAATGGCGAAGGCTTCAAAAAAATTGGGGATAACCTAGAGGAGGTCAAGGCAATACTCGTCCAAAAAATGTCCGTGGGCGGGGCAAAGATTAAGTTCATTGACGGCAAAAAGCACATATGGACTGGGAGGACATGGATGGCAATGGAGGAGCCTTGAACAGTTCGCGGTTCGGAATTGGTCGAATCCGAGCCGCAAACACATTACTAACTAACCAACCATGCGCGAGGATTTCTACGCCCCACACGCCCGAAACGGAAAGGCCTGCAAAGGCCATTCCCCCAAGGTCTTCCGTTGCCACGAGACCTTTAGAGTCAGAAACGGGCTGGCCTAGAATCTCCGGATGCAAACCTATGGCCGCAGAGGAACTCACAACAAATCTAGGAAACTGCCCTCACTGCACCAACATCATCTTCAAAGATGCGGTTTTCAATTCCGAGGCTACCTTCTCCATGCGTTGTCCGCATTGCAACAAGAATCTCAAAGTGATCATCAGGCAAAGGGTTGAGATCGTTATATTGCCGGTGCATGTGGAAGCAAAGCCCAGACCAAAAGGCCGCGGCAACGCGGATATGATCGTGGTCATTCTCGTGTTGTACCTTCCACCGCTGATCCATCACTTGATGCATTACGCGGACAACATCATGGATATCTTCACGTGATTTTCAGATAAAACGCACCTTGTAAGCCGGAAAGGAGCCTAAAGCCCCCTTATTTTGATATGCCTGAGCTGTGGGAAACCCGACTTGCTTATATTTTAGTTATCCTATACCATATCGAATAGGATAACTAAAATATAGTTTACCCCCATTATTAACCCATTAATCAACCCTTTCTTATGTCGGATAACGAAGAAAAAAAGCACGACGGCACAAGGTATCTCAAGAAGTTCGAGATCACCGAAACAGAGGTCGAATTGCCGATCCAAGGGCAAGTCAAAGACCCTGAAGACCTCTATAAATTCCTCAAGGATTTAGAGGATGAAAGCGTTGCAAAAGTGATCGGCATTTACTTGGACAAAGACAATCTTTTCCTCGGCCATCAGGTATTCCTCGGCTCTTCCTCTGGCACTTTCGATACGCAACTGCTCTATCACTACTACTCTTTGTTCCTTGCAAAGAAATTCATGATCTTGATCAATCATCCCGGCTCGACCGATCCGACTCCGACCGAAAGCGATCTCAAACTCATGCGAGCACTGCAAGCGGATGCGCAAGTCCTCTCGTTCAAACCGTTCTTCGCAGACTTCATCATCGTCGCAAAGAGGTCGTACTTCAGTATGGCGACCAATGACGGATCAGCATGCCA
>CAXUAR010000005.1:13253-19359 GCA_964249155.1 uncultured bacterium
GAAGATTCTCAAGACCAATACCGACTCCTATTCTTACGTCCTTGCCGGCAAGCTCGTGAAAGAAAACGGCCTTGAGCGAATCTCAAAAGGCTACTACGTACTGGCCTCCAACAGGCCGCTCGACTTTGAATTGGCAAACGTACTCTACAGGCCTTCTTATATTTCCCTCGATTCCGCCCTCAATTATTACGGCATCTTGATACAGTCTCCCCAGCAGATCACCTCGGTCACCACGAAGCTGACCAATAGCATTGCGAACGACGGCAAAACTTTTTCGTACACGCATCTGGATCAGAACTACTTCTCCGACTATCAAAAGATCGAAAACTTTTTGATCGCCACTCCGGAAAAGGCACTCATCGATACGATGTTCGCCGTGGCTCTCGGAAGAGCGTCGCTCTCGATTGAGGAGCTCAACTTGCAGTCGGTCGACAAGGAGAAGGTCAAGGAGCTTGCCGGCAAGATAAAAAACAAAGCCTTCCGTAACTATTTCGATTCAATAAGCCTATGATTTCAAAAGACCAAATCCGAGAGTTCTCAAACCGATTCGCCATCGACGAATACACGATCATCCGTGAATACATCCAGATCGTGTTTTTGAGCATTCTCTACAGCACGAAAGAGAGCCAAAAAATCTATTTCAAAGGCGGGACTGCGATCCGGCTTCTCATGAAGTCCGGCCGTTTTTCTGAAGACCTTGATTTCACCTCCGAACTCAGTGCAAAAGAACTCGAGCCGCTCATCGCCGATACCGTAAAGAAAATGAGCCTCACCGTTCCGGATATCACACTTAAGAGGATGGAGGAGAGCAAAATGTCGTACACCGGCCTCTTGAGCTATCAGCCTGAGGGAAACAAATACCCGCTTACGATCCATCTGGACTTCTCCCTCCGCGAGAAGCCGGAAACTTCCGCCGAAACCGTGCTTGAGAGCGATTTTCCGGTTGTGCCGCAACCGATCGTCAGACACATGGCATGGTCTGAAATCTTGGCAGAAAAGATTCGGGCGTTCCTCTACCGACTGAAAGGCCGTGACGTGTACGACCTCTGGTTCATGCTTTCCAAAGGCACCGACCTCGACTGGGACATGATCAACCGGAAGCTCAAGTTTTACGACATGAGCACGTCAATCGACGATCTCATAAGGAGAGTCGACGACTTCGAGGAAAAGAAGCTCCGTGACGACTTGAGCAAATTCTTGCCGGCACACGACCGCAACCTCGTGATTTATCTCAAGGATGTCACTCACAAACAGCTCATGGCACGCAAAGGTTTCGTCATTTCAACGAGCGAGAATGTCGACTACACCAAAATCCCAGGCGATGCGTTCATGGGTAACGCCAAGCTTGTCTATAAGCCGATCTACGACCTAAAAAATACCAAGATCGCGGATATGCGCCGACAGGACGTAAACACTCTGGTGATCACCATCGTGAATGAAGATGATGTCGAGCTGGTCGGAACCATCCGCGCCCGTAGCCGGAATGGTATCCGGGAGCTGGATGTCGTCGAGCAATCCTTGAAGGACTTCAAGGGTCGCTCTTACGATGAGCTTATTAACAATAACTTTACTATCTAATCCCTATGAACCCTCCAATCTTCGCACTCCCAATAATCCTGATCATCGCGCTGATATTTGTCGCGGCGATCTTCCTCATGATGCGCCGGCCGCGCTCCCAGCAGTACGGCGACATGAACCCCTTCGACGAGCTCTACAGAAAGCTCAGCGAGGAGATCAAATACGCCGTCGCCCCAAAGTCGATCAACCTCTCCGTCGGGGTCAACGAACTCGTCGAGCTGGCGACGGAGGTATGGCGCATCGAACAGAGGTTGGCGAAAGTGTCAGACTCGCTTCCGGAGGCGCAGAAAAAAGGATTGGAGAACTCGGTGCATAAGCTCAAGCGATACGTCTCGAATTACGACATCGAGATCATCGACTACACCAACCAGAAATTCAATGACGGCCTGAACCTCGACGTCCTGTCGGTCGAAAAAGACCCGACCGTCGGGGTGCCTACCGTCAAGGAAACGGTCGAGCCTACGATCTTGGTCAAAGGTCAGGTCGTGAAAAAGGCCAAGATCATATTACTAAGCAACTAGGAATAATTTTATGAGCAACCAAAACATACAAATCGGCATCGACCTAGGAACGACGAATTCCGAAGTTGCCGCAAATAACAAAGGCCACGTCGAGGTGGTAAAAAATATTTTCAACGACGAATACACGCCGTCAGTTTTTGGCGTCGATAAGGCGAAGAATAAGGTCGTAGGCAAGCGTTCCTACGAGCGTCTCTACAAGGACGCATCCGAGGAGGAGTTCTCGAACAACAAAGCGGAAGTAAAACGACTCATGGGAACTTCCGACACTGTTCACTTCGACCGGCTTGGCGAGGATTTGTCTCCGGAAGAAATCTCAAGCGAGATACTCAAGAACCTCAAAGAGGATGTACTGCGCAAGTTTCCAGGCACGCCGACGACAGGCGTCGTAGTCACTATTCCAGCCTACTTCTCGACCCTCCAAGCTGAGGCAACCAAGCGTGCCGGCAATCTAGCGGGCTTCAAGCACGTAGTCCTGATCCAAGAGCCGATCGCGGCCGCGATCGCCTACGGATTTATGAACTCACAGAATGAGAACTGGCTGGTGTACGACCTCGGCGGCGGCACCTTCGACGTCGCTCTCATCTCCTCAAAAGACGGCGCACTCACTGTGCTCGGTCACAACGGCGACAACTTCCTCGGCGGCAAGGATTTCGACTGGGCGGTCGTCGAGAACGTGATCGTGCCGGCAATACTCGACAAGTTCGAGATCGAAGATTTCAATCGCGGCAATAAGAAGTACCGGAGCATCTTTGCGAAGCTGAAGTACTACGCCGAGACCGCAAAGATCGGCCTCTCTCAAACGGATGAGACGACGATCGAAATCGAGAAGATCGGCAACGACGACAACGGCAAGGAAATATACCTAACCGTGCCGTTCACTCGCAAAGAATTCGAGAAGCTCATCAAGCCGTTCGTAGACAAGACCATCGAATTGAGCAAGGAAACGATCAAGGATGCCGGCGTAAAGCAATCGTCGGTCTCACGCATCGTCCTTGTCGGAGGTCCGACCATGATTCCGTACATCAAGGATCGCCTCGAAAAGGATCTGAAGCTAGAGGTTGATACCTCATCCGATCCTCTCACAGTTGTCGCACGCGGCGCATGCATCTACGCCGTAAGCCAGAAGATTCCAAAGGAGTTCCTCGAATCAAAAAAGATGGACGCCTCAACCAAGACGCTCCGCCTCAATTACGAATCTCTGACCTCCGAAACCGAGGAGACAATCACGGGCGTGGTCGAGGAGCTGAAAGATGCAGAGGAAGATTACTACATACAGATACAGAGCGAGGGCGGCCAGTTCAGCGGCAAGAAGATCAAGCTCAAGAACGGCAAATTCATCGAGACGGTAAACCTCGAAAAGAACAAGACCACTTTCTTCTGGATCTACCTCTTCGACGCCGCCGGCAACCCGATTAAAACCGATCCGGATTCCTTCTCGATAACACACGGCCTCTCAGTATCAGGCGCACCGATCCCACACTCGATCGGAGTCGGCATCGTGAAGCGCGGATTTAGCGGCGCAAGCTTCGCAATGGCCGAAGAATTCGAGGTGATCTTCGAGAAGAACAGCATCCTTCCGCTCAAAGCGACGCGAACCTATAAGACGGTCAAGACTCTTACTAAGGGTGACAAGGAAAATGCTCTCCCGATCAAGATACGTGAGGGAGAATCGAATATTCCGGATCAAAACCAATTCATCTGCGACTTAAAGGTCACCGGCGAGAAGCTTCCGTATGACTTGCCGGAGGGTACGGAGATCGCGCTTACTATCGAAGTAAACGAATCGCGCGAAGTGAAAGTGGAAGCCTTCATCCCCTCGATCGACCTCACGTTCAGTGCGCGCGCGACTATGCATGCAGAAAACTTGAGCGTGGAAGAAATGGAATCACAGCTCAAGCAACAAATGGATCGCGCGAAGAAAGTGGAGCAGTCCTGCACGCCGGAGGAAAAGAATAAGCTCGAAACGCTCGTGCAGGGACTTGAGGGCAGTCTCGCAACCGCGAAAGTGGATGAGGACGAAAAGCGTAAAGCCGACAAGCAACTCAAAGACTTGAAAATACGCCTTGACGGTCTCGAAAAGATGAAAGAACTGCCGCAACTGACCAGCGAGTACAACGAGAAAGTAAAAGACATCGAGGAGATCATCGAACAGTTCGGCGACCAGAAAGAAAAAGGCATGTATTCCGACCAGCTTCGCGTGCTCAAAGAGCAGGGTGATCTGGCCATCGAGAAATCAGACAAAGTCATGCTTAGCCAATCGCTCGAGCAACTCAAAGAGCTTAGCCGGAAAGTCCTGTTCTCGAATCCGGCATCGTGGGTATACATGTTCAACCAGATCAAAGAAACCAGCCACGCATGGCTGAACCCGAAGGAAGCGGAATACTACATGAACAAGGGACAGCGTGCGATGGAACTCGGCGATGTGGAAGAACTCAAAAGGTCGGTTCACAATCTCATGCTCCTTTTGCCGCCAAGCGAGCAAAAGGCACTTGAGGGAAATATGTCCGGCATAACGAAATAAACTTATGTCTAACCTACTTAAAAACAACGCATACCACATCCTCGGCCTCGACTCTTCCGCCGTGCAACGGGATATACAAAAACGCTCGAAAGAGATCGTGAAGTATCTACAGATCGACGACACTCCGGAGTACGACCTCGACCTCGGCGTGTTCGAGAACTTCCGCACGGAAGAGTCGGTCAAGGAAGCAGTGCAAAAGCTCACGTCTCCCAAGAAGCAGATCAAGGACTACTTCTTCTGGTTCAATATCGCCGACGAGGTAGATCAGCAAGCCGTCGGCATCCTCCGCAAGAAAGACCCTGAAGGAGCGATCCGTGTCTGGGAACACCACGCGGACGGCGATACCACCAAGGCGATGTTTTACAAAAAGAACCTCGCCCTCCTTTACTGCGTACTCCTCTTCAAAGAGGACAACAAACGATACCTCAAAGAGTCGCTTCGCCTCTGGCACGAACTCGTGAACTCGCCTAAATTCTGGTCTGCTTTCAATAAAGTTTACAAGCACAACGATGAGCTCGATACAGACCAAGAGATCATCGGCGATTTCCAAAAGAACACGACGTCCTATCTTTCCGACCTCTACACAGAGATCGGCGATGCGCGACATGACGACAGCTACGTCGCGGAATTCACCAAAGTGTTCCATATGCGCGGCGAAAAGACCGAGAAAGTGGTGATGGCTCCTATTTTCCAAGAGATCACTGAAGCCGTCGAGAAGCTCGAGGCAATGAACGTGTCTGACGACGGCGTTCTCGACAAGGACGAAGCCGCGCTTATCAAGCAGTACATCGGAAAGGTTCAGGAGGGATGCAACAAACTTATCGATCTCGGCCTTTACGACGACAGCCAGTCGAAAACGATCCGCGACCGGGCGGCCGCGGCGATACGCTCGATCGTTATCGACATCCACAACAACCTCGACGATCTCCCTAAAGCCGAACAGCTTTTGAAGATAGCCATGCAGTTCGTCGGTACGTCGGGCATGGAAAATAAGCTCAAGCAAGACCTCGACCAATTCGAGCAGAACAAGAAGTTCAACTCGGTGCTTGAGCCGATCATGGCACTCACGAATCAGAAGAAATACGCGGAAGCCGTAGCCCTCATCGACAAAGAAAAGGAAAGCAACAAGGATGCCGACTTCCAGAAAGCAATGAACCTCAAGAAGAAGGACGCCATCACCCTGTGGGCGGTAATGGTCTATCTTGAAGGCAAGAAAGCGATGGAGGCAAAGCAGTGGGACAAAGCCGTTCCCCTGTACGAACAGGCCGCGTCCCTTGTGTACGAGAATATTGACCTGTTCGATGTAAACAAGGAAGTCATCGACTCATGGCTTGAGACCATCAAGAGCAATGTGAAAGTGCTCACCAAAGACAACGCCGACAAGATCGACGAGGTTCACAACAAGATGCTCAAGCAGATCGACGACGCGTTCGAGGACAAACACGAACAACTAGCGATCAAAGTGCTCATCAACGCCTACCAGCAC
>CAXUAR010000006.1:0-19042 GCA_964249155.1 uncultured bacterium
CCTTAATGCCGCCTGTTGGGCCATATGCCTCCGACTCGCCACCGACGTTTGTAACCGGGGTAAGATATGGGCCGGCAAATGAAATAGGATGGGTCGGGCCGCCGCTATACACCCAGAGGATGAATATGAAAATGAAAATGCCTGCGAAAAGAAAAAAGTCACCTCTCATGATCGCAATGATAGCAGCTTTGTAAGTTCTTCGGACACGACTTGCGCATCATCCCATGATGTTTTCTTTCCGTTAGCTTCCATAATGTACGGGTCAGTGCCTTTGCCGGTGATGAGTACGGCGTCGCCAGCGCTCGCCATGGCGAGCGCTGCAGCGATAGCTTCGCGCCTGTCCATGATGATCCGAGGCTCGCGCGCCATACCTTTCGCCATGGCATCAAGAATTGCGTACGGGTCTTCGTCGTACGGGTCCTCATTCGTAAGGATGACTTCTGTGCAGTAGGTGTCGGCGATGCGACCCATGTCCGGACGCTTCCAGGTATCGCGTCCTCCGCCAGTGTTGCCGAGCACGCAGATCTTTGGCCGGTCCTTGTACGCTTCGTAGAGCGCAGTGAGAGAGTCAGGTGTGTGTGCGTAGTCCACGACAGTGAGGAAGTCCTGGCCTTGTTCAATACGATCAGCACGGCCTTTTATGCGCGTAACCGAGCCGAGTGCTTTTGCTGAGGTTGGCACAGACACGCCAAGAAATGCTGCAGCTTTTATACTTGCGAGCGCATTGCGTGCGCTGAAGTCACCGGGGTGGGGGACTGATACATGCACGTCATCAAAATCGAAGGCTATACCGGTGTCAGTGTGGGTTAATGCTTTCGCGTCGCTAAGTGCAAAGGGAATTCGTTTCTCAATAGGAATAGCGAGGAATCGTTCTCCGTACGTGCTCTCGGCATTAGCAACTATCGTGCGTGGTCGTTTCGAAGAGTGCGCCAAAGCTTTTGCTAGACGAAACTTCGCTTGGAAATAATTTTCCATGCCGCCATGAGATTCTAAGTGTTCTTTCTCAAGGTTCGTAAATATAAGAACGTTAAGCGAGAGGAAGAGGTGGCGATATTGTAGTGCCGCTTCACTCGTGAGTTCAATCACGGCGTGCGTTGCGCCATCGCGAACCGCTTCACGCAAAAGCTTCTGTATAAATCCATGGCCTGGGAGCGTCATCTTGTAGAGATTCGGTCGCGTCGTCTTTCCAGTTTTGAAGTGAATCGTGCTTGATACGGCGACGGTGTGACCTGCCTCTTCAAGAATAGCCGTCATCATTTCTGTCACGGATGATTTTCCTTTCGTGCCGGTAACGCCAATGACTGTGAGCGTGCGAGCTGGGAAGCCGTACCAAATAGCGGACGCGAGCGCCCACCCTGCGTGGTACGGAGCAAGGAGCGCGCGGTAGAGCGAGCGAGGGAGCAGTTTCTGGATGAAGGATTTGAGTACGCGCATACGCAAAAAGTGTATTGCCGTAGAGGTTATTTGCCTGAAAGCGCAGCTTTCAGGCGGGCGTCGCGGCCTGCCACATGCAGCGGAATGCTCGCGAGTGCCTTACGCGCTTCGCGTTCGGTGTACCCAAGCGCGACGAGCGTGTCGAAGACTTCAGCATCTGCATCGTCATGGGGAACGGCACTCGCTTCCATTTTTTCAGAAAGTTCCACCGCAAGCTTCTCTGCCGCTTTCTTCCCGAGGCCGACGACCCTCGTAAGGTATGAGATGTCGCGCTTGCCGATAGCGCCTTCGAGCGCTTCGCGCGGCGCGCGAGAAAGTATAGAAAGGGCAGTCTTCGGGCCGACACCGGAAACGGTAAGGAGCTGCTCAAAGAAACGTCTATCGAGGGAGTTCGTGAATCCATATAAGTCCATGCCGGACTGGCCGATTGCCAAATAGGTCTTAAGTGAGACCTCTGTTCCGGGCGCAGGCATATCGCTTATAGCCATGTGCACGAACACGCCCCAGCCAGCCACTTCGATGACGCTCCCGCCTGGCTCGTTTTCAAGTACTACCCCGCGTATCTGTCGAATCATGCATGTATTCTAGCAGGTGCGAGCGGTCGGCGGGGAAGGGAAGGCTCATCTTAGCCGCTTCAGCTTGCAGAAACGGACGCTCTAGCGTACGATTCTCTCACATATGGCTATTACCTCATCAGCAAAGAAGGCGCACCGCGCATCGCTTAAGAAGCACGTATTTAATGTACGTCGCAAGCGCGCCCTTACGACCATGACCAAGGTTGTGGCAAAGACCCTTACTACTGACGTTGCTGAAGCGCGCAAATCTCTTTCTGAGGCGTACCAGGCTATCGATAAGGCTGCAAAGCGTGGCATCATCAAGAAGAATACTGCTTCTCGCAAGAAGTCCCGACTTTCTGCGGCGGTGAAGCGCGAAGCTCTCAAGAAGTAGCCAAAAGAAAAACCGCCGGACCTAAACAGTCCGGCGGTTTTTCTTTTCATTTGATTCGTCGGTGTAGTCAGTCTACAAAATATCGAACCGCTTGAAAACCTATTTATCTCGGTTCTGGGAGTATTACCAATCCAGCCCCGCACTTCAAAAAGCTCTTCAAGCGACGGGTTAAAAAGATAGACAGGGGACACACATGGGATATAGAACAGAGGGGGCTATACTAAGGGCAATGAAGTCCATTTCCGATCTCAATGCTAAGTGGTGGTATCGGCTCCTCAAAGTGATTTATAGCGGGTTTTTCCTCCTCATCGCCATTGGAAGCGCGGCGACCCTTTATATCCTCAATAAGTCCTATGACGCTAACGACTGGAAGATCAGTTGTCTCTATGGCAATCACTCGACTTTCAATGCACATGCCGATAAGGATATTTCTATAAGCGAGTACGATATGGACAAAGCGGTTCCCGTTGCAATGGACACGGCGATCAAGGATGCTTGCGGCATCACTCAGGCCGACGTTGATGCGTCAGTTGCAGAGGCAACTGCAAAGACGGCTCAAATGCGAGCAGAAAATAGCTGTGGTACTGGTGATACAAAAGCTCTCCGAGGTTTCCTATGTGGTGCGACTTTTGCACCTGCGACATACAAAATGGGATCGGTGCAAATACCAGTTCAAACACCCGGGAAGGCGATTGGCTTCGCTGTTCTCGATCTTTTGGTGGTTCTTGTAGTTGCCGAGATCGGGCGGCGTGCTTTCTACTACATTACTTTGGGGAAGATTAGGCCTTCAAAATAGAGACCGAAGTCTTTATTTCTGCCGCTTATTCAAATTACTCTCCCCAACTCCCATGTCAAATATCCACATTTCTTCATTGTCAGTACAGGTATTTACCTGTACTGTATAGAAGTCTCATCTACCACGTGTAGAAGGAGCATATGAAACCGTCCTGCAAGGGGCGGTTTCAGCTTTTATTTGCTTGCTTTTTCTTATATTGCTCACGTTCGTACTCAAACCCCTTTGCCCGACGCGGCTTGACCACATAGGCCGTTTTGAGGAGATAGTATCCGCTGCGCTTTGCGAGTACCACGGCATAACCCCCCGTTTCGTACCAGACGACGATATTTGTCGATCCTTTTGGCTTGCTTTCCCAATACGTAATTTCTGGTGCGGCAAGCACATTTTCAATTACCCATTTAATCCAGCGCAATCGTTCACAACGACGCATGTCTGGCGTACGTTTGCTCTCGATCTCTCCCTCTGAAATTAGATGCCAAAAAGTAAAATGCTTGCCCTTATATTCCGGTCTTCGTTGTATTCGATCGAGCATGGAAAGAGGAAATTTTGAACTTCAAGACCCAAGAGGAGCCTTGCTAATGCGGCAATTGCGGCAAGATCAGAAGCTGTGCGGCGAGTATATGAACGCCAGTTGGAAGAGTTAGCACCTCAACTCGAAGACGGCGAAATTGATACGCCCGAACTCGACTTAAATATTCCTTATAGAACCGCAATCAATAAGGCGACTGAAATGCTCAAAAAACCCATACTCCGTATGGAAAGTTGTCGATGCTCATGAGAAGCAACGGCTCTTCTATTTCATTTTTGAGACAAAGTTGCCCTTCAACTACTTAACGGGTTATCGAACCGATAAACTACCGCAAGCCGTAAGGCTATTTGAGGAGTTTGTCGAACAAAAACCCTTGGATGTGCTCTCGGTAGGAATCGAACCTACATTGCATCCTCCGCAAGGATGCGTCCTATCCATTGAACGACGAGAGCATCGTTTTCGACTGTACCGTTCTTAGTCGGTATTCGCAAGCGTTGCTAGAAATGCAAAAATCTAACCGCACGATCTATGACTGTTTCTTCGTGGTCGCCTTCCGGAAGATGGAACGAAACATAGTTGTAGATCTCTTCAGGATGGTAGTCATGTATGGGGATCAGTAGGTGGGGCGCGAGTATGTGATTCGTCTTTATAGAAAGAGCCGGGGGAAGAGCAGGATCAATATATTCAAGAATGCCAAAATCGCGCATGTCCTTGAAGAGATACAAGTTGTTATCGATAGCGAGACCGTTCTCATATATAGAGAAGTGATGGGTGCGTCTATGCTTGGCCGCCTGAAGTGCGATAGTCGCCGCTCCAGCCACTATGACAAGTGCAAGGAGAATATTGCTGAACAAGATAGCGGTGAGGGTCGCGGCAAGCGTAATGATGCCGAGCGCCCAGTACCAATCGCTGCCTCGTTCTTCGAACGAGTATTCTTGTCCGTCCCATGCAAAGAGCGGGTTAGTAGGCATGCGTTCATGATAGCATCAGGTACGCGCGTGATAGACGTTAAAAAATATTTCTGTGTACTCTTAATAAAAATAAAGAAAAGACATTTGGGTGTATAATGCTTGTACATGTCACTCAGTTCTGGAGTAAATCAGCAACGCTGCTTTAGTTACTACACACAGAAAGAAATTGAGAATTTACTTCAAGAACACGGCTTTAAGTGCTTATGATGCTCCTTTTCGTATCCTTGATATTACATGTTGATACTAGGGAAGATTTTTCAAGGAATACTCTTGCATTAAAGGCTGCTGCCACATCTTTGCTTGTTCTTGGCGGATTGGGCATGTTTCTGCTCTAGGACACAACGGACGCTAAACACTAGCGCTCAATCGGGCGGAATTGGTTATCTGTGGTTAGAACCTCGCTGATGTTAAACAGCTCTACATATTTCCTACGAGTGGTAGATGACTGGGTATCACCATGAGTACACGAAAGCCAATCGCGGCCTATATGGTACTCAGAACTAGGCCGAGTGGTTAGAACCTTCTATCGAAAGGGTATAATTCACCCCATGAACAAGGTCGATCGAGAGCGGCTCACTGAAATTATCGAAGCCGAAAACGGGACAAACTGGTGGCAGCCCGCTTTATTCGAGAAGAATATTCGAGTGCAGCTACCTACCGATTTGGAGATAGTTTCTGTAGCACCTAACCCAGCAGGAAACTTTAACTGCTTTGTGTATGCTCTCGGACTCGAAAACGATAAGGAATTTCTTGGTGGCCAAAATCCTATTCAAAAGGAGTTTATTCGACATTTGCTCGATAGGAGGATATTGGAATTGACTGAAAGGCCGACACACGGCGACCTTGTCTTCTATGAAAATGAGGATGGAGTAATTACTCACGGAGGCATCGTACAAGCTGATGGAAGCATTCTTTCAAAGTGGATGTGGGGCGCCTTGTTTGCTCACAAATTATGGGATGTACCTTCATCGTTTGGAGATACAGTTTTCTATACAAAGACACCTGACTCAAAGCTGGTTAAACAGACATACGAAGAATATCGAGATAGCGGAGTAAGAATTGATCCCATTTTCTAAATAACTTTATGTCAAAGCTCATCATTTTGAATGGTCCTCCTGGAGTAGGAAAGTCTACGATTGCAGCTCGTTTGCATATAGAAATTCCTAACTCAATTATTGTAGATGTCGACGAGCTTCGCCGCTCCATACCAAACTACAAAGAACATCGTAAAGATAGCCTATTGTTGTCTTATGAGAAGGCTAAAGAAGTTATTGATGAGTATTTAGCAAAAGGCCAGACGGTCATCGTAGATAAAGCAATATCATACTCAGACACCCTAGATTCTTTCATTACAGTAGGAAAGAAATATCACGCTGAAATATATAAGATCTTGCTATTCGCAAATAAGGATACAGTACAGAGACGAGCAGATATACGAGGCTATAAGCCGGGCAGCTTGCTCACTCGGGAGCGGGTAGGTGAGATGTGGGAGCAGGTGAACACCTTTAAAGAAGAAAGCGATTCCATAGTCGTTGACACATCCTCTCTGAATCTCGAAGAGGTATATACAAAAGTCAAAGAGGTAGTCGAATTATCTTAATCTGCACGAGAGGTGGGGGAGAATTTAGGTGATTCTAAGAGCTTGCTGCGAAATGTTAGAACCTCTTAACGATAAAGACGCGTATAAATAAAAAGACCCTTTCGGGTCTAATTGTGAAACCAGGTGGAGCCGATGTCCCGAAGTTTGAACCGGCCATCCCTCGGAAAACCCTTAGTTACGGCCGTATAGATAAAATTGTACGCCAATTGCGACGTCACTAGAAGGAAAACCTAGCCTCTTTTGAGGTTCCAGCTTTCGCGCAGAAGGTTTTTTCTTAGGTTTTGTTATGAAAGCCAGCTTGTGATGACCGGACCAAGCCTTGCCTGTTGCGGTTTGGTAGTAAGAAGCGGTATTGCTTGAGTGATGAGTACTTTAGCACTCTCATTTTGCAGAGATGCGTCATGCATATGTTCGTCAGTCCATATTTCATTAACAGACGTGACAGCTGGGTCTGCAGCGTCAAGCGCTACTCGGTATAGATTACAAGCTTCGAGTGTGCTCATTGAGCGCGCTGCCTGCGAAAGCAGCTCAACAAGTTTTTCTCGATCTTCGGGTTTGGTCGTGAATTTTGTGTAATAGCCAATCATATTTATATAAGTTCGAATCCCTTCAGGGTTCTTACATTTTATCACTTTTGGGTTTTAAAAAGTAGCTTAAAACAAAGATATTTTAGAGTTCACTTTCCAAAACTACTGGCGGAGGGGAGGAGATTCGAACTCCTGGTACCTTGCGATACTCTTGTTTTCAAGACAAGTGCGATAGACCACTCTGCCACCCCTCCTATGTGGCTATTCAACTACGCCTGAGGCTCGGACGCAACCTCTTCAGTACTGTCGCCTGGAAGTGGATTGTTGAAGAGGGAGGTGGTGACGCCCTCTTGCTTGTCGCGCCTGAACCAAAGAAGATAGACGATTTCAAGAATGCCGACCGTGTTCAAGATGAGAATAACCACAAACCATTTCTTCTGATGATTGCGCGCAGCGAACCAAAGTGCGACGCCTTTCCACGCAAGACTCCAAAAAGCTACGATGGCGAGCAAAATGCCGACCATGACCGGAGTAATGCCGAAATGAGAAGCGATCGCAGCAACGCCAGAACCTAAGAGAATAGTATTCATATAGTGGTGAGGATATCACATGCGCGACCGGTCGCGAACACTGCACAATGCGGTAGTATACGGCTATGAAATATATCGGCATAGATTACGGAACGAAAAAGACAGGCGTGGCGTTTTCTGACGATGCCGGACAGATGGGATTTCCGCACGGCACACTTGTAACGACGCCCAAGCTCGTGGACGAGCTCGCGGCGCTCATTAAAGAGAAAGGCACGGGCGCGATCATCGTGGGAGAGTCGCGGAACCTCTCGGGGAATGATAATCCTGTCGCGAAAGAAGCGCGCGCGATGGCAGAACGGCTCGGAAGCCTGACCGGCTTGCCTGTGCACTTCGAGCCTGAAACGTACACGACTCAGGAAGCGCGCAGATATCCGGACGGTTCAAGAATGGAGGGGTCGCCGGACGTGGATGCATCTGCGGCTGCGCTTATTCTTACGGGATACTTTGAGCGAGAGGCATCGCGTCCGAAAGGCAGCTTTGTAGAGACTGCGGTGACGGAACTTGCCGACGAAGAAGCGCGTAGCGAGACCATCTCTATAGACGACTTCGCGAAGATACATGTCGCTATTGGCACGGTCCTTTCAGCTGAGCACGTACCTGACACGGACAAGCTTCTGCGGCTTATGGTGGATCTTGGCGAGGCGCAGCCTCGCCAGATTGTGTCAGGCATCGCGAAATATGTGGAAAGTCCTGAGTCGCTCGTAGGGCGTCAGCTATCGTTCGTGACGAACCTTGCACCGCGCATGCTGCGCGGCCTCGAGAGCAACGGCATGCTCTTTGCGGTAGGAGAAGGAGATACGTTCGCATTTGTTACACCCGACAGACCTGTACCTCCCGGCACCTCAGCGCACTAGGCCGCTTTGGCACAGTGATACGGCGGCACACTAGCGCACTGGAACCCGCCGCATCTAGGACGCGCGTATCGTATACTAAGCACATAATGCTCCGCATGCTTTCAAATCTCGCTCGTATAGAGTTCGCACCACCGAAATATCTCTCACTACCCACAGCGGGCATTGACGTATCGGCAAGCGGTATAAAAGTCGTGAGCTTTAAAGAGACACTCCATGGCCTTGAATTTGCGGATTTTGCCGAAGAGCGATTGGCTCCGGGCACTATTCAGAACAGCGAAGTAGCTGACCGCGCAGCGATCATTTCTACGCTCAAAGGAATTGCGCAGCGCTTTGGTATACGGTACGCAAATATCACGCTTCCCGAGTCGCGCGGCTACCTCTTTGAGGCGAATGTGTCGGGGAGTACGATGCGCGAGTGGCGTACGGCCGTAGAGCGTCAGCTCGACGAATATGTGCCGCTTCCGAGCACGGAAGTTGCGTTTGATATTGTGCCGCTTGCCAAGCAAGGAGCATATACGCTTGTCGTCGGCATAGGCTATGCGCGTAGGGTCGTCGAATCGACGCTACAAAACTTTCGCGACGCCGGTATAACGGTCCGCGCCATTGAAAGCGAGATTTTCGCGCTCCCGCGGGCGCTCCTTGCACACCATAATGACGAGACGGTACTCGTGATCGACATCGGGAAGACGACGACTAAGTTGCTCGTCGTTTCGCATCGCTTACCACGCTTCGCGACAACGCTCGATATCGGAGGACATGCATTAACACTCGCCGTGCAGAAGCACTTCGGCGTAACCGAGGAAGAGGCGAAGCGCGTGAAAGCAGAGCGTGGACTTGTCGTAGGCAGTGAGAATGAAGAATACTTGGCTGCGATGCTCTCGACCGTCGCGGTCATACGCGAAGAAATAGTACGCCGTCTCGATTATTGGCAGACACGCGCATCGTCTGTCGCCGCGTACGCGCCGGTAACGCGGGCCATTCTCGTGGGCGGAAACGCGACCGTCCGCGGCCTTCCTGAATACCTCGGTTCCGCGCTCAAGATCCCGGTTGAGCTTGGCGACGTCTTCAAGAATCTTGCGTCCCGCAATGATTGGCTGCCACCGCTCGACTATACTGAGTCACTCGCATACGGAACCGCTATCGGCCTCGCTCTGCGCGAATATGTCCCGTAATCACGCGTATGCACCCTGAACTTACTAATCTCCTCCCTGCATCATTCATCCGCGACCTTCGCCATGGATATTTTTTACGCGTACTTACTGTCGGAATTTTTCTTGCCGTTTTTCTTGTCTTGGTACATGGACTGCTGCTTATCCCTTCGTATCTCTATGCATCTTCGCGCGTGGCAAGTGAACAGAAAGACCTTGATGCTCTAACAAACTCCCTCCAGACATCGGAAGAAAAGGAAGCTTCAACGCGCATTGCGGCGCTCCGTACGAACGTAACCTACCTCAGCAGACTCGGCACGCTCCCGCGGGCGAGTGCTACGGTTCGTTCGCTGCTTGCCGTGCCGCGCAGCGGCATCCGTCTCGGAGGATTCACCTTTACTGCGCCAGCTACTGCAGCGGATGCGGGAAAAATGTCACTTATGGGCGTGGCGACCACGCGCGATTCATTGCGACTCTACACACTCGCACTTCAGCAGCTGCCGTTCGTCGCAAGCGTGGACCTGCCAATAAGTGCGTACGCCAAAGAAAGCGATATACCCTTTACGATAACCCTCACGGGCTCCCTCCTGCCATGAAGCTAAGCCACATCACGCACGCACTCTTAGCCATACTTGTACTTATTGCTGCCCTTAGCGCATACGGCTTTTGGTATGCGAGCGTATCAAAGAAGACGGCAGAAGCCTCTACACTTGCTAGTGATATACAAACCAAGCATCAGGACAGCGAGCGTGTGAAAGCCGCCAAGGACGAACTCCAGAAAATTGCCACACAAGAATCCCTGGTAAACGGGTACTATGTCGAGACAAGCGACGTCGTACCGTTTCTCGAGACTCTCCAAACCACCGGTAAGAATCTGGGATCAACGGTAGAGGTCGTGTCCGTGTCCGCCGATCCCGGCAAACCTCACACTCATTTGAATCTTTCGCTTAGCATAACGGGACCATTTGATAGCGTCGTACGAACGCTCGGCGCGCTTGAATATGCACCCTATGACACTGCGCTCCAAAACCTCACGCTTGATACGCCAGAAACCGTTACCGGGAAGGCGGCGCAATGGACTGCTGCTGCGACGTTCTTGGTCGGTACTGCTGATGCACCGAACGCTCCATCTACTGTCACCTCCCCGGTCGCCGCTACCGCGTCTGTAACCAGTACTACAACGCCATGAAAAATGTAACCCAACTCTTTAGACGCTTCAGTCGCTTCCTTGCATACGGCGACCGTATTAATCCAGTTCGAGATTGGTTTGCATTGCTTACTATCTCGGGGATTCTGCTCTGCATAAGTGTCGGGTGGAATATTTGGCTCTTCTCGCGCGTAACGTCAGGAGAGACTATCGGTACAGCCACAAGCACGCCAGCAGAAACGAATCTAAAACTTGATTCCGTACAAGCACTCTTCGAAACACGTTCTGCAGAGCGCAGTCGCTACGTGAGCACATATCGCTTTGTTGACCCGTCTCTGTAAGACCGCTACCTTAGTGAAGTGGCACTGCCACATTGATTCCTCGCCTCCATAGCTTAATGGATAAAGCTGCGGACTTCTAAGCCGTCGATCTTGGTTCAATTCCAGGTGGAGGCACACGAGTCAGATAGTGATATAACGATCCTGAGGGTCATCAAAGACTACTTAGGGATATATTACATTGCTATATTCCCGACAGGGATATTCGTTATGAATGAGTTCGATCAGTTTGCTAAGCATCAGCTCAAAGCGAAGCATTATATCTCCTCTACGCCGATGACTTTGTATTTCTTTCGGATGACCGCGCATGACTTGAGTCCCTTATCCCTCGTATCTCGGGATTCTTGAATGAGCAATTAAGACTGGAATTGCATCCAAAGAAAGTATCTATCAGCACGCTCGCAAGTGGCGTCGACTTTCTCGGCTGGGTGCATTTTCCCAACCATCGTGTATTGCGAACGATAGCAAAACGACGAATGTTCAGGCGTATCCAGGAAGCAGACAGCAGGGAGGAAATAATGCAGTTTTATCTTGGCCTTCTACAGCATGGAAATGCTAAGAATCTGTGCTCTCTTCTTCAAATACAACGTCAAGAACATCTTCGAACGTAAAGTTACTATTCGTATCTAAAAACCACTGGCGTATACCCAACTCAACCTCCTCGCGCATTTCAAGCAGCTCTACGTAGCTCGTACGCATAGAGCTGGGGTCGTGTTCCATTTCTGAATTATGCTCTTGCTAGTATGGGATAAAAGCACCGGCCAGGGTGGCCGGTGCTTTTTCGTGTGGGCGATGCAGGGCTCGAACCTGCGACCATTCGAGTGTAAATCGAGCGCTCTACCAACTGAGCTAATCGCCCCTCCAAGCACCATACCGCACTTCATTCATTTTTTGAATACCTATTTTGAAGTGACCCTGTTCGTGTCATGCTATTCCTATATCTGTATGGATGAACGAATAGAAGCATTAGTGTCAGGACGCGTACAGATGGTTATGTATCGGGATTTTATGCAGCGTAAAGCCTCTAGTCTTGGGCTGACAGGCACGGTACGGAATCTCTCAGACGGAACCGTGGAAGTGATTGCCGAAGGAAGTCGGACCGCGCTCGAGAAGTTTATACAAAAGCTTCGTATGGGTTCGATTCTGGCTCATGTGGAAGGTGTGCGTGTATCGTGGTTGCCTGCGACAGGGACGTTTCAAAAGTTCTTGATTGCGTATGAATGAAAGCGCGAACGCGTAGCGTTCGCGCTACGCAACTAGCGATTGAGCGCGATACAGGCTAGGCTGTGAGCATGGATTTCCCTATTCTGTATGAAGACGATGATGTTGTCGCAATCAACAAGCCAGCTGGCGTGATGACCCATCCAGACGGCCACACGAGTGAAGAAACAGTGAGTGATTGGTTTGCTACCCGTTATCCAGGTTCTATCGCTGTGGGCGAGATGCAACGACTTGTGGACGGCACAGAAATTGCGCGACCAGGCATTGTGCATCGCCTCGACCGTGACACGTCGGGTATTTTAATTCTTACCAAGAGTTCGGAAGCGCATGCGTCGCTCAAGCTGGCTTTTCAAGAGCACGAAGTACACAAGACATATCTAGCTTTCGTGTACGGTACCCTTAAAGAACCGAAAGGAGTCATTGATTTCGCTATTGGTCGCTCACGTAAGGACTTTCGACTTCGCTCTGCACAACCAAAGGCAAAAGGGCAGATGCGTGAAGCAATCACTCGCTATGAAGTTATTGATGATATCGGCACCCACTCACTCGTGAAAGTCATGCCAGAGACAGGGCGTACGCACCAGATTCGTGTGCACTTGAAGGCCATTCACCACCCTATAGTTTGCGACCCTCTCTACGCCCCGAACCACACATGCGACCTCGGCTTCAAACGTCTCGGTCTCCATGCATGGATGCTCGATGTGCCGCTCCCGTCAGGGGAAAGGGTAACTATCACCTCCCCGCTCCCCGACGACCTTGCCCGTGCTGCCTCAAAATTCCCAAATTTTTAGCAAAATTGTACGTTTCCTAAACGTAGGGTTTTTCGAACGACTATTTGCTTCAGGATTTGAGCCATGGTACAGTGCGGCGACATGCATACCGTTATAACTCCCGTATCAACAGAGGAGCGCGCGAAGCTCGGCATCCGCCCGGGTGATACCGTGCGCGTGCACCAGAAGATCATCGAAAAGGGCAAGACTCGTATCCAGAATTTCGAAGGGCTCGTCCTCGCCGTTAAGCACGGTACCGAAGCTGGTGCTACCTTCACCGTCCGCGCGACTATGTCAGGCGTCGGCGTTGAACGTATTTTCCCGCTCTATGCGCCATTTATCGAGAAGATCGAGATCACGCGCCGCTCGAAGGTCCGTCGCGCGAAGCTTTACTTCATCCGTGAGAAGGTTGCTCGCGAAGTCCGTCGCCAGCTCCGCAACATGCGCCTCGTTAAGATTTCTACGGACGACTTCAAGGCTGAGGAAGTGGAGGAAGCTCCTCAGGTTACCGTTGAGGAAGTACAGGTTAAGGACCCGGCACAGGCTCCTGATGGCACTGATATGGTTCCTGCAGAAGAGGAAGCAGGCGAGCCGGAAGCTCTTGTCGTCGAGGAAGCAACTACTGAACCAGCAGAAGAGGCTGAAGAGAAGCCAGTAGCGTAGTTTAGATAAAATATTTCTAAAGACAAAAGCCGGTTATAACCGGCTTTTGTCTTTTCTGCATCGTTACAAGTTCTAGAATATAAGTATGAGATTACGAGGACCAAAGCCACGAAGAAAGGAAATACTCTGGTCGCCTGAATTTGCGTATGGAATTGGACTCATGGCTTCCGATGGAAATCTGCGAGGGGATGGTTTGCATTTATCACTCGTATCTAAAGATAGGGAACAAATTCAGCATGCTAAGAAATGTTTTGGTATTTCTGCACATGAATCACTCTCTCGCTCTGGCAGAAAAGATGATCCAGCGCTATATCACCGAATCCAATGGGGAGATATTGTCCTCCACGATTATCTAATGAGTATTGGTTTAACGCCAAATAAATCTCTAACTATTGGCGCTCTCAATATACCTCGTGAATATTTCTTTGATTACCTACGAGGAAGCTTCGACGGGGACGGATGCTTTTACAGTTATTTTGATCCACGTTGGAAAAATAGTTATATGTTTTACCTGGCGTTAGTTTCAGGAAGCATCGTCCACCTAGAATGGATTCAGTCTATGACCAAAGAATACGCAGGATGCCAGGGGTGTATTTCTAAGCATACGGGAAGAGTTTAATCCTTTTATCAACTACGATTTGCGAAAAGAGAAAGCTTGATACTTCTTAATTACTTATACGCAGATTCAGATAGTATGTGCCTTTCTCGTAAACGATTGAAAATAGAGCGCGCATTAGGTATAGTTGGCCTATCCTTGCCAGGAAGCCACAAGGCTATTTGACAAGATTTTGCCCGGGTGTTGAAATTGGTAGACATTATTCCTTGAGGTGGAATAGCCCTTACGGGCGTGCAGGTTCAAGTCCTGTCCCGGGCACTAAAAAAGCAAAAGCGCGCTCACAGCGAGCGCGCTTTTTGCATAGGCAGTTTCTTGGTACAGTTACCTCATTATGCTTTACACCGGAAAAGGTGATGGAGGAACGACCAAGACATTCGGCCCTGACCAGCAGCGCATTTCTAAGTCCTCAGAGCTTCCTGAAGCCCTCGGTACGCTGGATGAGCTCAACTCGTTTGTAGGGCTCGCGAAGGTGAAGGCTGCACTCGGTTTTAATCCGAAGATTCAGCTCGGCGCGCGTGCCCGTACAACGTCGAATATTCTCGACGATATCCAGCAGACGCTTTTCATAGTCCAGGCAGAAGTAGCGGGAGCGCAGAAGAAAGTAGGCAAGCTGAAAGTCGCGCAGACAGAACTGATCGTGGACACGATCGAGAAGCTCATGCCGCCCATAACTACTTTTACTGTAGCTGGTGGTACGGAACTCTCTGCGATACTCGACGTTGCGCGCACTATCAGCCGGCGCGCGGAGCGCCGTGTAGTAGCGGTAGATGATCTTGGCTTGCGCAAGATTTCACCTGCTACGAAAGCGTACTTGAACCGCCTCTCGTCCCTTTTGTTCGCGCTTGCGCGCTTCGCGAACGAGCACGCAGGTATCGAACGCGAGGCGCCGAAGTATCGTTGAAGTACCAAGAAATCAGGTCAAAGTAGCTATAGGTCCCTAATGATCCGAACATCTCAGAAAAAGGAGTGTGGTTTGTGTAAGACGAATGACTTTCGTGTGCTGGCTGTCCATCATCGCGACAAGAATAGGGATAATAATGTAGTAAGCAATTTAGCTTGGCTTTGTCATAACTGCCATTTTCTGATACACCATTATGAGGGAGTTTGGAAGAAATACATGGCGACTATAGTTTAGTGGTAAAACTCGAGTTTGTGGAGCTCGTATCGAGAGTTCGATTCTCTCTAGTCGCCCCCAAAGGTTCTTAATATAACTTTAGATTCATCCTCAATTCCCATGCTGTGGGAGAGTGGGCTCAGCGTACTGTAGGATATGCCTCCTACGGCCTCCATAGCCTCTACAATAGGGGATTTCACTGCTTTCGTGATGTACCACTCTGTGCCTCGAAACGTTCCCAGAATAGCCCTAAATACAGTCTCTTGAGCTCTGGAGAGGCTTTTCTGTATGTGGCACCAATATCTCTTACAAGAGCCAATACTTGCTGAATCACCTCTATCTTTATGTTCTTGGAACGGTCTAGTTTAAAGAGGCTGTCATCTATCTCTTCGATCTGATCTCGGTAGCGAGCTTTAAGGCGTGAGAAACCAGTATCGTCGAGGACGCCAGAAATGAGCTTTTCTTCAGCCACCTCTGCTGCACGTAGCGATTAGATTGAGTTTCTCTCGCACGCTCGCCATGTATTCAGGGTCTGATAATATAGCCAGATAATCGGTTAGATTATCGGCACCCCTTCCGCCCCAGTCGGTTCTTAATTGAACCGAAGATCTAGAGCCCTTAGAGGGCTGAATCGGACTAAGTACAGGCTTGTCCATACAAAGGGAGCCAATCGCCTCAAGAGCCTTTAAAATAGAGGCTTTACGCTCCTCTACAATGACCTTGTTCTCGACTTGAAACTCTTCTCAGAACAATCCTAGATAATGCCGCTTAAATAGTGGGGGAGCTTCACGATAGGCAGATTCTATATCGGCCCCATTTAAAATAGACTAAAAATGCAACAATTACATGCATTGCTTTTTAATACTACACGCGTACTATCGACTACGGACCAGAACCAATAATAGGAGCATGTCGTAATGCCTATCAATGCAAGCGCAAAATATTTGCTCGTGTTCCACCTGCCGAGTCAGCTCAGGGATCGGCTTATCGAAGCCACCGGTGACTGCATACGCTCATACAATGTGTATCCTTCACCGGGGTCGCTTGGGTATCACGTTACCGTGATGCCGCCCTTTAGCCTCTGCGCCGAGAACAGATCTGCCCTTGTACGCAGGCTTAGTTCTCTAAATGCCAGCGGTCTGCGCGCGGTACGGTTGCCCACAGAATTCGGTGAGTTCACAGAACCTAAGCGGGTGCTCTATATCGGTGGACAAGAACCGAATATCGTTGCGGCTTTTGCACGGCTCCAGGCCGTGTGCGCTAGTCTTGCAGAAGAGAACGATATCCTGCCGCGCAGTATCATACCGCATTGTACTCTTGCGCGCGGCTTGCCCGAGGAACACCAAAGTCTTTGTAGAGGATTATTCGAAGAGGTTATGTTTCCGCCGTCCCTTCTTCTTCGCTCGCTCGTGCTGTATCGCAAGAGTGAGTTAGGGTGGGAGATGGATTGGGAACTATCACTAGTCGTCTGAGAACACAAGAGGAAGCACCTGCTTCCTCTTTATTTTATTTCCGAGGCGGGGTATACCTACTAGTAATGAAAGGATTTTTCGAAGAATTTAAGAAGTTCGCCCTTCGCGGCAATGTGATCGACCTCGCGGTCGGAGTCGTCATAGGGACAGCTTTTAGCGCCATTACTAATTCGCTCGTGACGAACATCATCACGCCGCCACTCGGCCTCCTGCTCGGTCGCATCGACTTCAAGAATTGGTCGCTCAACCTTGGCGGAGATGTGAACATTCAGTACGGTCTCTTCATTCAGTCCGTTCTTGATTTTCTTATTATTGCGTTTGCGCTCTTTCTCGTGATTCGATTTATAAACCGCCTTGAGCGCGTCGCACGAAAGGAACAGGAGCAAGGGACCGCGCCGCAGGCTCAAAAGAGCTCCTAACTCATCGTACTTGAACAAATTCGCGATGCTGTCGCGAAGCCATAGCTATGAAGCAGCTCGTGTTCTTTCTGGTACTTATTTTTATACTCGGTATAGGAAGCTTCTTGTACCGGAATACACTTGAGCAGCCAGGTGCAGGAACAAATGGCCGTGTAGTGGCGTGCACGGTGGAGGCGAAGCTATGTCCTGACGGCTCGTCAGTAGGGCGCGCAGGACCATCCTGTGCCTTTGCCGTTTGTCCGGCACCAAACATCGAGCTCCCGCACATCGGCATCGCATTTGCGCTCCCTACAGGATTCAGCTCAAATACCCGAGCTATCACTCCAAGCGATTCGCTCATTGCTATATACGAAAAAAGCATGATGATTGATCCTAAAGACGCTATTGTTGTACGCAGATTTGTGATTCCAGAGGGGAAGACCGCAAACGACGTTATGCTTTCAGAAACCACGTATGAGTCGTCCAGCAATCGTCCCAAAACGATGGATGAATTCAAACCGTTCATCATTAACGGCAAAACATTTCAATCTATCGTCGCCGAACGTTTCGAAGGTCAAGTCCATAGTCTCTATTATCTCCCACGCGATCGCGACGTGCTTCGCTTCGAAGTTACTGAACACAACGTCTCAAACTGGAGCGATTCGAGGCTCGACAGTAATCTGCTTCCAGGCCACGCCGCGCTTATAACGATGCTCGGTACGCTTCAGAGCGATTGATGTCACGTAGTTAGTGACGATGTCTATGCGTTGCGAGATCCACGTTCGGACTTCGCCCATACAAGGCATATACGGCAAGGAGTGTCGTGATAGGAACGGCGAGTACAAGACCAGCACTTCCCATAAGAATACGAATAATTTCTGTCGCAAAACGTTCGCTATTTATAACGTAATCAATGCTCGCATCTGATTGCTTAAAAAGCAGAAGGATTGGAAGGGAAGCTCCCACATACGCAATAGCCAGTGTGTTAACGAGTGCACCAATATGTTCGCGTCCAATACGCATTGCACGGCTAAATATTTGCTTGCGTGTGTAATGCGCTGCCGCCGCAATAAGTTCTTCTACCGCCACTGCTTGGCCGATCGCTATGTCGTACAGGACACCTAATAGCCCGATCATAATGCCTCCATACAAAAGTCCTATCGGGTTGATACGTCCTGCAGTGCCAAGATTTAAGTACGCATTCTCTTCACTCGTGAAGCCAGAGAGGTGTGCGTAGTGTATGGCGAGGTACGTGGCCACGCCCGTAAGGATGACGGTGCCAAGCATTCCAAGCATGGCAACGGTCGTTGTCCTATTGAAGCCATGGGTAATATAAGAACCAACTATAATGATTAAAGAAGCTACGCCGATCGAGAGAACGATGGGCGAGAAACCACTATAGACACCAGGGATGAGAACATAAAAGATAAGCCCTAAGCTGCCGATAAGGCTCGTGAGCCCCCGTATGCCTTGTATGCCGCCAAAGATAAGAAGCAGTACTAGAAAACCGCCGGCAAGTACCATCAATACATTTAACCGATACGGGTCAGAAATTGACCATTGTTCTGGATCAAATCCACCGATCGTATGTCGTACGTATACCAAGTCTCCTGTTTTTACTTGCGTGTAATTATTCTTAAATGTTCCTTGAATGCCTTTTTCTTTTCCTTCAAGTATCTCAACGGTCACAGTTTGTGCTTGTAGGGTTGTACCAGACCAGGGCTCGGTCTCATCAACAGAAGCACTTGCTGAAATGACTTTAGCTTTTTCAAGATATTGATGCGACACCTCTTGAGAATCTGGAGTTGCAGTCGCTTCGGTCTGCGCTAGCGCAAAATGCGGCACAATCAACACGAGTGCAAAGCTTGTTGCGATGATGAGGCGGAATGCTTTCATAGTGCTACAG
>CAXUAR010000007.1:0-17486 GCA_964249155.1 uncultured bacterium
TTGGATATCAGATCATGGCCTTGTTGAGCCATGGGTGAGTTTCGAGATTCACGGTTTATCAGGTCAAAAAAGTTCCAACGTTGTCCCATACTGCTAGCAATAATCAAACCTGATATAGTTCGCATATGGATAGTAAAACGATAGAAACCTACAATCAGCTTGCTGAAGAGTATGACGAGGAAACAAGTGATTTCTGGGAACGATTTCCAAGAACATTTATTGATAGTTTTGCGAATGGTGTTGGTTCAGGAAAGATTCTAGATGTGGGTAGTGGTCCAGGAAGAGATGGTTTGCTTCTAAAAGACAAAGGTTTAGAAGTTGTGTGTCTTGATGCTTCCTCTGCAATGGTTGAACTTTCCAAACAACGAGGGCTTACCTCAGTGATAGGTGATTTCCTAGATCTGCCATTCGAAAACCAAAGCTTTGATGGGGTATGGGCATATACCTCGCTTTTGCATATACCTAAAACTGATATTGGACGCGCTCTTACGGAAATCAGTAGAGTTCTTAAACCACAAGGGGTCTTTGGATTGGGTTTGATCGAGGGTGACACTGAATCATACAGAGAAAGCTCAGGTGTGAATCAGCCACGATGGTTCAGTTATTTCACTCAAAAAGAGATCGAGGACTTACTAGAAAAGCACGGCTTTACAGCTTTTTACTTTGATAGCTTCCAACCTAAGTCAAAGAGCTACCTGCATTTTCTAAGTAGGAAGGGCTAAATAGGTTCCAACGTCGACCCAAACAGCCAGCAATAAAATAAAGCAGCCCTACTCGGGCTGCCCAGTAAAAGCATATTTCTGCCGTAGAAAATCGGCCATAGCTTTAGCCATGATGACGCGAGTTTGAAAACGTGGCCTTACATCCTCGTGCAACCACCGATACTGAGTGCTGCGGGAAGTGCCGATCTCTATCTTAATATCGTGCTCGGTCATGCCGGCTGTTAGCGCGAGCTGAACCAATCGTTTCCAGTTCTCTTGAGCCGATTGACCATTATTTTCTTCAGGCTCTGTCGCATACGATTCTAGTAGTACCGCTACGCTACTGGCAAAATTGAGAAAATTGATAGTAACTTGCTCAAACTTGCTTTCAAGCGAATCACTCATTTCGAGATCCTTTCTAAATCTAGACAAAACCAACAACTTGCTGCACAAAAGTTCCAAACGCTGTCGAATACTGCAATCAATAAACTAAACCCGCCTCGACCTTGTGGGGTCGAGGCGGGTAGGTGAGTCAATTCGAGGCGATTGTGAACGAGCGCCCGAGTGACTGGTAGTTATCTTCCGTCTTGTCGGCGTAACGCCTACTGACCTGAGGACAGCTGTGCTGATAGGTGGTTCCTGCTTTCGCATCGAGCCACCGCTTCGCTGAGGCGTACGCCACTTCCGGCTTGTTGTGCGCGGTTGCGATGAACTGAGCCAGCTCGAGCGACCGCATGTCCGCGATACGTTCGAACATCGCCACATGACGGTCGTCGAGCCTGCGGATAAATACCGCGAGGTTCGAGATGGCGAAGAGGCTCGCCGCACGCACGTGGTCGTCGCCCCGGAAGAGCGTAACGCTTCCCGGAATGCGAAGCCTAGGCGGAAGCGCGCGGTTGACCCTGGACGCACCGCCCACGGCATCGTTCGTTCCCACGTCGTACACTGCTTGCGCAGTGAACTGGAACGGGCCGAACGAGGTAAGCGGATCGTGGAGCGCTGGGAGGCTTTCCACATACCGCCTACCGGCGTTCCGAAGCAGGAAGTCCATATACGCGTTGCTATAATTCCCCGACGTGGGAAACAGTTCAGTCATCGCGTACGCAATCAAGGTTCTTCCGCCGATGTTCTTGGCTACACGCTTCAGCAGCGTGAGCTTTCGTTCGTCGACGTTCTTGGTCGTCATATCACGGAAGTAGTCGTGCGCGACCGCACCCCAATTGAGGGAGCGGTACACGAGCGACGCTTGCCGTCCGGCGATCGCCTGGTAGTCCGAGAGCGACATGCGCTCGGGGTCCAAGTGTTCGTATTCGGCGGTGAGCATGGTGCCCGTGTCACGAGCCGGCGTATTGTTGGTCAGAGCAAATTTATGCGCCCAGAGACGCTTCAGCTGATCGTTCCAATTGATACGCAGATTCTCGGGCAGGACACCGTTTTTGCCGATGTATGCCGCGTACAGATCGCTCACGGTTGAACCCGCAAGCTTTCCGGTCGCGTATACGCCGCTGTGTTCCTTCGTAGGTATGAGGCGGAAAAGGCGAACCGTTTCTGCTTGATACGCATGCGAGGGCGATGGCTTGTGTGCCTTCGGCACCGGAATTACCAGGACATTCTTCGGTCGTTCCTGAATCCCACACGAAAGTGCGAGGACACAGGCATACGTAGACGTGATGAAAGTATGCATGAGAAGAGACCTTATTGGTAAGGCTCGCTTCTCTCCCTTGTTGTTATAGTGTACGTGTTCCCATCATTACTATACTACTCCTCATCTCTAAAGTCAACAGAGCCTTGACGGGCCGATTGTCTTCCTATATACTTAGCAATGCTAACTATTAGCCTATGACAAAACACACGAAGCCAGGAGCTAAGGACACCGCTGAAATCTTCTCGCTTATGTTCGAGATGGGTCGCATGTTGAAGCATCAGGTAGCGGTCGATGGGCTGGGTCCGTCTACTTACCTACACCTTGAGACGCTTCGCTATATTCAGGATGCAGGCACCCCTGACATGCAGGCCGTCGCTGACTACTTGCGCATAAAGTCGCCATCGGCAACGCGACTTATACACGCACTGGTGTCTGATGGATTGCTTATACGTGTACCGGACGTGTCCGATCGCCGTCGCATCTTAGTTGCGCTCACTGCGAGCGGGATACGCATGCTCGACACAAGCGCACGCAAGCGTGCTGAGGCCTTTGCTCGCGTGATTGCACCGTTGTCTGCGTCTGACCGTTCGGAGTTTACTCGTTTGCTTACTATTATCACGCGCCGGTAGTATTCATAATTTAATTTATTGTAATTTCACTTCTACGTATGTCTGCTTCACTTAAAGAACTCTTTACTCACAAGGCTGTGCTCATCGCGCTTGGCATCGTTGGCGTCATCGCCGCATCAAGCGCCGCGTACTTTATCATCGCTACACGTGTTCCGGGCTTTTCGTTTGTGCCGGTCGTGAATGCGGCAATACATCAGGACGTGATGGCGACAGGAACTGTTGCGCCCGTACAAAACCCTGACCTTGCCTTTACGGCAGGCGGACGTGTTACCTATGTAAACGCAAAAGTAGGGCAGCAGGTATCTGCAGGCACCGTGCTCGCAAGTCTTGATACTGGCGTGCTCGGCGCACAACTTCAGGCAGCGCAAGCGGCTTTGAACGCTGTTGCGGCACCGACCCGCGCTGTCGACCTTGCAGGCTCGCAGAATGCCGTTAGCGTTGCTGAGCAGAATCGCGCAAACGCATTCACAACATTCCCCACGACACTTCTTTCAACCGTAACGAAAACTACGGCTGCAGTAAGTCAGACGGACCTCATCTTTATGTATCCTTCTCTTTCCAATCCTCAGGTTAGTTCTTCGTATGTGAGTGACTACAGTGCACGAACAACTATTAACGCTGAGCGTGGCGCACTCAATGACGAACTCGCAGCATGGGAAAGCGAGACGGCACAGATACACGGAGAAGGCCTTACACAGGCGCAAGCAACAACCTATACGCAGGAAGCCACGACGCACTTGAACCACGTACGCACGTACTTGAACGATCTTGCGACCGCACTTCGCGCGACGCCTGCAACCCAGCAGACCACGCAGGTCCAGCTTAACGCCGCACTCAGCGCCGCAACGAGTGCGCGTGACACTATCGATGGCCTCACGCTCTCGCTTCAGACCACGCAGCAAGCATTTGCGAGCAATGACCTCGCGATACAGTCCGCGCAAGATGCCCTTGGAGAGAAGCAAGCAGGAGCAACCCCGCAGGCAATAGCCGTACAACAGGCACAAGTTGCAGCAGCGCTCGCTGCGATTCGCCAGGCAGAAGTCATCGCTCCGTTCTCTGGAGTCGTTGGTGCTGTGGATGTAAAGTCAGGCGATGTAATTGCACCAAACACTATTGCGGTATCGCTTATCCCGCAGGGAAGCTATCAAGTAGAAGCACAGCTCTCGGAACTTGAGGTAGCGAAGCTCGCAACAAGTGACGCCGTGGATGTGACGCTCGACGCGTATGGCGCGGCGCGCCCATTCAGCGGTACCGTCGCTTCAATTGCTACAGCACCGCTCGACGTAAACGGTAGTCCTTCGTACAAGGTAGTCGTGGTGCTCGATACCAAAGACCCATCGGTCGCCGTAGGTATGCATGCGAACCTCACTATTCATGCAGGCAGCAAGGACGCTGCGCTCGTGATTCCGCGCACCGCGGTCATTAAAAACGGCAATCAGGCATTCGTTATTAAGAAAGAGGGAAATGGTTCAACGCGTGTTTCGGTAACGCTCGGCCTTGAGGGTACTGACACCGTCGAAGTTGTTTCTGGTCTTTCTGAAGGCGACAGTGTTGCGCGCATCGGTAGTCATTAATTTTATTAGTATACGTACTTAATCCCTTATATATGGACGAAGAAACCCAGAAAACAGAATCAATGGTACCGGCAGAGGTAGACACAGATCCTGAAAAGGAAACTCCGAAGTCGCGCCTGCCGCTCATGGTTGCAGCGGGGCTTGTGCTTATTGTGGGAGGTGCCTTTGGCACGCTTGCGTATCTCGGTGTTGCACGTGAGCGTGTAAGCATCGATACCGCACAGATTCAGGCTCCTGAAATTGCCCTTGCACCGACAACTCCTGGCGTACTCAAGCAGATGTACGTGCAGGCAGGTGACACTATTCCCGCGAACACTGTTGTGGCACAGGTAGGAACTGAGCTTATTAAATCAACATCCGCTGGTCTCGTGATAAGCACGAGCGACCAGGTGGGAGCTATCGTATCGGCAGCATCACCGGTTGCGACCATGATTGATCCTTCTGCGCTTCGCGTTGTTGGGCAGATTGAAGAAGATAAAGGACTATCGCGCATTGCGGTAGGCGACCGCGTTGTCTTTACAGTTGATGCGTTTGGGAGTCAGAAGTTCAATGGCGTCGTAGACGAAGTGAGTCCTACATCGCATGCGTCAGACGTCGTATTCTCCATCTCAGACAAGCGTGAAGTGCAGAAGTTCGACGTGAAGGTTGCCTACGACCAGACGCAGTACCCGCAGCTCAAAAACGGCATGAGCGCGCGCATCAATATCTACACGAAGTAAAACTATGGCTACTGCCACCGTACAAACTTCCATACCACCCACGGTAGCTACGCAGCCTGCCGGACATACACCCGCTAATGAAGAGCGGTCGGCGAGTTCGCTCAAGTGGTGGATTCTCGTCACGGTTATTATCGGTACATTCCTTGGCAGGCTCGATCAGACGATTGTTAACCTCGCGCTTCCGAAGATCATCGATAGCTTCAGTATCAGTGTGTCTGCGGCAGGCTGGGTAGGTACGGCGTATATTCTTGCAAACGCAATATTCGTGCCTATATGGGGCAAGCTTGGCGACACCATCGGACGAAAGAAAGTGTATATTACGGGCTTCGTAATATTTATCATTGGCTCGATACTCGCTGGACTCGCGTGGAATCTTCCGTCGCTCATCATTTTTCGTATTATCCAAGCGATCGCGGGCTCGGCTGACTATCCAACAGCTATGGCAATTCTCGCGGTAACTTTTCCAAATCCCAAAGAGCGTGGGCAAGCGCTCGGCATATGGTCGAGTGTCTTTGGTGCCTCTGCCGTGCTTGGTCCGCTCATCGGCGGCCCGCTTATTGATAACTTCGGCTGGCGTTCCGTATTCCTTATCAACCTTCCGGTTGGCATTATTGGTCTGTTTATGGCACTTACCTTTATTACGGAATCGAAGCTTCCTGAAAGAGTCCGAAAGTTCGACTGGTGGGGCGCGGTCACGCTTGGTATTACACTTGGTGCGCTCGTGCTTGTGCTGGATAAGGGCGCTGACTGGGGCTGGTTCTCCGGCTACTCGATTCTTTCCTACCTGACTATTCTCGTAATGGGTACGCTTTTTTACTTTATCGAAAAGAATCATTCAGAGCCGATCGTCGATTTGAAGTTCTTTAGCAATCCGGTATTCATGAATACGCTCGGCAATAACTTCGTGGTCTTCATGGCGATGATGGGCTCAATCTTCTTGGTGCCTATCTTTGCGCAGACGTTCCTGGGATATACGGCAACGCAGTCGGGGTATCTCTTCATACCAATGGCGCTCGGTCTTATGATAGCCGCGCCGTTCGGCGCGGCCCTCGTCGGCCGCGTGCGCGCCGGTACTGTTATCGGCGCGTCCACGCTCGTGGCTGCTATCGGCATCGGCTTGTTTTCATTCATTGATGCACGCTCAAGCGCTATCGATCTCATGCTCCCACTGTTTATTATGGCGGCTGGCATGGGATTCGGTATGGCGCAGCGTACGAGCGCTGTTGCAGGCGCGGTGCCAGCGTCTGAAATTGGCGTTGCGTCTTCAGTACTCGCGCTCGCGCGTAATATTGCCGGTGCTTTCGGCATCGCGCTGTTCGGTACGACCCTTAACTGGGCCATCGAAAAGAACGTACTTTCTATAAATTCTTTGAGCGAAGTCTACACAAAGACACCACAGATCATGGCGCAGTACACGGGTCTTATAATCTTAAAAGCACAGATCGATGCGTACGCGCTCATCTACGAGCTTGCGGCAGGGCTCTTGCTCATCGGTGCGCTCCTGGCATTCTTCATCCACGTTCCCGAAGTCGAAATGACGCACGAGCAGCGTGCGATGACGGAGACGTAAAATTAAACCCAATTATATTATCCACAGGTGAGTCGTGCGTCGACTCCTTAATTCAAGCTATTGTGATCGTACTGGATATATGGGGATTACTCACCGGATGGTGTGCTCCTTCTCCACTCTTAAAAAAGAGATAGCCTTTGCGCTGCTTCTTTTGTTAATAGCTATTCCTTGTTAATGATTTTCCAAATGTGGGAGGCACATCATTCGGGGAATCCAGCGGAACCTACACATCTGTGTATCAAACGTTACCGCTATCCTCTAGTGCGGCTGGCACTACTATCAACGCAAGCTCGACGGTTTATGCAGCCGCGCCTGCTGAGCAAGCTACTCCCGCAAAGCCAAGCTCTTTCTTTGGAAGGGTTGCGGCGCTCGTGGCGCCGAAAGAGCCAGTACCAGCAGTTACCCCCACGACTGCTGTCCCTACTCCCGCTGCTTGACAGGAAGTTTCTGCTTTAGCAACACCCGCACCCGAGTCAAACGCAGTAGGTACGGCAGCAATCGATGAAAAGACGGCGCACTCTACGACAAGCAGTAAGGCTGCTACAAGCTACTCAGAATTTGAACTTGTCGGTTCAGCTTCGAGCGTTTCTTCCCTAACGATCGCTCTCGTACCTGTCAGTCAGAGCACTACTGACTGGAGGAGGGTTTCCGCAGGAGCACAGACCCGAACCCAAACTGCGACCGTCACGAAGAACAGATGGCTTGCAGACTTTAAGGAGTATCAGGAGGCGCACACACGGCATTACTGTACGACACGGAAACGCATGCGCTTATCGGCACCAGTCCTTTGCAAGTTCAGACTCCACAGTCTATCAGTGCGCAAGAAGGTGATACGGTGACTCTTGGACTAGGCCAGAGTGCAAATGATCAGAGTCTCTCGGCTCGCGTGACTTCCATCTCAGGTTCGTTGGCGTCGCCCGCAGCAAGTATCGTGGTTAGCTCAGGCACTTCTTTCGCTGGCAAGACATATGTAGGTAGGGTAGGCGACGACCTGCCGAAGGTTGGCGGAGGCTTCGATCCGAACGCACCTTTATATACTGCGACGGTAAACATAACTGTCTTGGACATGTCACCTTCAGCAAAGACGGTGACGCTGCGATTCCACACGGTAGAGAAGACTCAGCAATAATTGACCGAAAGGGGAGCAAATAGTACAATATGAGGAATGCCTTTTGGGGCTCCGCCTGAGGGCGGCTTTGCTTTTAGCAAAACCTCGGGCCTTATTTCAAGCTTTACGGCACTTTATTACGTTCGCCCCTTAAACATCTTTAGTATGGAAATCCGTAACATCGCCATCATCGCCCACGTGGACCACGGCAAGACCACGCTGACCGACGCCATCATGAAGCAGACCGGCGCTGCTGCTGAAGGTGCGTCCATGGACTCGAACGCCCTCGAACACGAGCGCGGTATCACCATTTACTCAAAGAACACGTCTATCGAGTACAAGGGGACGAAGATCAACATCGTCGACACTCCAGGCCACTCCGACTTTGGTTCAGAGGTTGAGCGCGTGCTTCGTTCTATCGACTCAGTGCTCCTTATCGTCGACGCGCAGGAAGGCCCGATGCCTCAGACTCGCTTCGTGCTTAAGAAATCACTCGAACTCGGCTTGAAACCAATCGTAGTGCTGAACAAGATCGACAAGCCAGCAGCAGACCCTGGGCGTGCCGAAGAGCAGGTACTCGAGCTGTTCCTTGAGCTCGGTGCAAGCGACGAGCAGTCTGACTTTACGACGGTATACGCTATCGGCCGCGAAGGCGTTGCAATGCGCCAGCTCGACGACGAGCGTAAGGACCTTACGCCGCTTCTCGACGTTATCCTCGAGCAGGTACAGCCGACCTCAAGCGATGAAAGCTCAAGCAAGCCGCTCAAGCTTCAGACGTTTAACCTTGCCTATGACAACTTCCTCGGACGCCTCGCTATTGGTCGCGTATACGAAGGTGTCGTAAAGCCAGGACAGAACGTTATCGTGAAGAAGCCGGATGGTGAATCGCGTAACGCGAAGATCACTAAGGTCTTCACCTTCAAGGGTATCGAGCGTACCGAAGTCCCTGAAGCAGGAGCAGGCGACATCGTTATCGTCGCAGGTATTGGCGATGCGTATATTGGCGAGACTATCACTACGGACGCTAGCGTTGAGTCAATGAGCGCCATTGCTATCGATGAGCCGACCATCACCGTTAACTTCCTCGTTAACAACTCACCATTCGCAGGACGCGAAGGAAAGTACGTGACGAGCCGTCAGCTCCGCGAATACCTTGAGAAGGAGCTTGAAGTGAACGTGGGTCTTAAGGTGGACTTCGTTTCACCGGACGCATTCAAAGTGTCGGGGCGTGGCGAGCTCCATATTGCAATTCTCCTTGAGAACATGCGACGCCAGGGCTACGAGATGCAGGTGAGTCAGCCTCAGGTCATCGTGCGTGAAGAAGGCGGCGTTAAGGTGGAGCCATACGAGGAAGTTACTATCGACACTCCTTCGGAATACCAGGGCTCTATCATTGAGCGCCTCGGTACCCGTGCATTCGTCCTTCAGAACCTCGTACAGCACGACAACTCAGTGCGCCTTACGCTCGAAGGTCCTACGCGCGGACTCCTCGGCTATCGCAACCAGTTCGTCGTTGATACGAAGGGAGAGGGAATCCTTTCTTCACGCGTTGTTGGCTTCAAGCCATATGCAGGCGAGATCAAGAAGCGCCAGGTTGGTTCGATGATCTCTATGGCAACCGGCAAGGCTCTCGGCTACGCTCTATGGAGCATGCAGGAGCGCGGCGTGCTCTACATCACGCCGGCTACGGAAGTGTATGAGGGTATGGTCGTGGGTAATACGAGCAAGGGCGAAGAAATGGTGGTGAACCCTACAAAGGGTAAGAACCAGTCGAACGTCCGCTCTTCGGGCATGGACGAGGCTATCAACCTTGTTCCTGCGTACACGCTTACTATCGAGCGCGGTCTTGAAGTCATGACTGACGACGAGTACCTCGAGATCACTCCGACCAGCGTCCGCTTGCGTAAGCAGGGACTCACGGAAAGCGATCGTTCACGCAGCAAGCGCTCGTAAGGTTCTTCATATTCGCTTCAGGAACTATTCACTATACTAGCCACACCTTAAGACCTGTTGTCTTGGGCATGTATTACTCTAAATTTTCATCTATGCTTACGACTATCGCTGTCATTCTACTCGTGCTCTGGGCTATCGGCCTTGTTACTTCCTACACGCTTGGAGGTCTCGTCCATATCTTGCTCGTGATCGCTCTCGTGCTTATCGTGATCCGTCTCGTGCAGGGAAGGAAGGTAGTGTAAGAAATTTCCTCACACACATAAGAAAATCCGCCTCGGGTTCCGTTCAGGAACCCGAGGCGGTACTGTATCAGCGCTTCGCCAGAACGCATCGCGCGGCAACGCAGGCGTAATGGTCAAGCGTATGCGCTTAGCGGCAGTACGTCACCATCTGCAGAACGACATTCAGTTCGTGGGATGTGGGACGCTTGCCCTTCATAAAGACACGCAACGATAGTGCATTAATAATCCATCAAAGCTTCATCCCATTTTGAACTTGCTATACTAGCACTATGAAATATTGGGTTACGCGATTCTCGCATCCTCTTCGCGGCTTGGTGTATGCTGTTAGACACGATGTAGCTATTCAGATCGATCTGGCTCTCGGAATCATCGGGATACCAGGCGTGTATTTTTTATTCGGACCGCTTTCATCTCGTGAGGTATTGCTGCTCGTGTTTTGTTGGTTCTTCGTTGTCATTACCGAATTGCAAAATACCTCTATCGAGATTGCGCTCGACCAAGTTCACCCTGAGCGGCATGAAGCGATCGGCCGAAGCAAGGATTTGGCATCTGCAGCAGTAGTGGGGGCAGCATTCTTCGGACTTATAAGCCTGATAGTTGTACTAACCGGAACATTCTAAACTTATTTTTTATGACGCCATCAACACCTTCAGCTGACCCCTCACCTATTCTCGGCCTTCGCACTGTTATTTATAAAGTTTCGGATCTTACGAAGGCTAAAGAATGGTACTCAGAATCATTCAAAGCGACGCCGTACTTCGATGAGCCATACTACGTGGGCTTTACCATCGGCGGATTCGAGCTCGGCTTGCAATCGGAAGAGACTCCGAATGGTGAAAACGTCGCAGTCTTCTGGGGTGTCGAGGACATTCAAACGGAATACGAGCGCTTCCTTGCCTGTGGTGCTATCGCTGTTGAGTCACCGATGAACGTGGGAGGAGAGATTATGGTTGCGACTCTTAAAGACCCGTGGGACAACTTGCTTGGGCTCATATACAACCCTGAATTCAAGGGCTTTATCGCGCCCGAGCCGGCAGCATAGCTGCCGGGCAGCCATAGCGTACCTTGCAATTGTGCAAGGAATCTGTCATACTGTCCTCACAACCGTTCTCCAAGTTTTTATGTGCGCATGGCGCATTCCCGGGCCAAAGACCAAACAGCGGTCCACACCCAAGAAACTCTTGAGACCGCTTGGGTCTGGATTTAACGCCAGAATTTATTCTGTTTATGCCAAGCCGATAGTGACCACACCATTTGTATGGTGCTTTGTGCTCTTAGCTTGGATTTCACCAACAACTACACATGGCAACAACGTATATTCGCCGTACCGACGGCCGCCGCGCACCACAAGGAACGCGCAGCAATTTCGGCAATTCAAATAGAGGTTCAAACGCAGGCAGCTCTCGCGGCAGCGGCGACCGCGGACGCTCTTCATATGACAACAACAACCGCGGAGGCAGCAGTTTCGGCGACGGACGCTCACGTGGAAACGGCGGCGGTCGTTCAGGAGCAGGGAAGCGCGGACACCAGGAAATGGATGTTGACCTCTCAAAGCTTATCAACAAGGCAAAGCCTCAAGAGGACGTCGCGGCATATGTCCCAGACGTAGCGTTCGCTGACTTCGCAATCGACGACCATCTCAAGCAGAACATCCTTTCAAAGGGATACTTGCACCCAACACCAATTCAGGACAAGGCAATTCCTCACGTACTCGCAGGCGAGGATATCGTCGGCATGGCGAACACCGGGACCGGCAAGACTGCTGCATTCCTTATCCCCCTTATCAACAAGGTTATAAAGGACCGCACCGAACGCGTGCTCATCATGGTTCCTACTCGTGAACTCGCTATTCAGATTGAAGAAGAGTTCTATGGCTTCGCTAAGCGTCTTCAGATTAATGCTGTCACCTGTGTAGGTGGCGCAGGAATCGAACCGCAAATGCGTGGACTTCGCCGCAACCCTAACTTCGTCATTGGTACGCCGGGACGTCTTAAGGACTTGATGGAGCGTCGTACGCTTTCGCTTGCAACCTTCAACACGGTTGTTCTCGACGAAGCTGATCGCATGCTCGACATGGGATTCATCAATGATATGCGCGAGATCATGGCTACCATGCCGACACCCCGCCATACGCTCTTCTTTACTGCTACGCTTTCGCGTGATATCGAAGCGCTTATCGGAGGCTTCTTGCACAATCCTGCACGCGTATCGGTGAAGACTCGTGATACCGCACACACCATTGATCAGGACGTCGTCCGCGTGCGTTCACAGGACAAGCTCGCAAAGCTCGTTGAGCTCCTTTCGGACGCGAAGGAATTCGATAAGGTTCTCGTATTCGGTCGCACCAAGCATGGTGTTGAGCGCCTTACGAATGACCTCAATCGTGCGGGCGTTCCATCTGAAAGCATCCACGGAGATAAGACCCATGGACGCCGCCAGAAGGCCCTCGGACTCTTCAAGCAAAACCATGTGCGCGTGTTAGTCGCGACTGACGTTGCTGCTCGCGGACTTGATATCTCAGGCGTATCGCACGTCATCAACTATGACCTGCCTTCGACCTACGAAGACTATACGCACCGCATCGGTCGTACCGGCCGCGCTGGCAAGACCGGCAAGGCTCTTACGTTTATTTCGGAGTAATCCAACAGACGGAAGTGAAAAGCAAAACACCCAGGACGCAGTCCTGGGTGTTTTGCTTGTTGCCAATTTTTATTCAGGCAACCACTTCTTTTCTAAATAGAGAGTAGTTACTTCTTCTTTAGTAAGATTGCCACGAATGTATTCCTCTAAAAGATCTTTTGCTCTTTTACTAAAGTCAGTAGGAATATCTTCATAAGTTTTATTCTGCTCAATGTTTACTACGGTACCAGCTGTGGATTAACCCCCCGTTCATCCTAGACACGCTATACTAAACAGGTCCCGAGCCATGAACGAATTATTCAAAATGGATATTTTCTTCGTCGTAGCGACGATCACGATAGTGATCGTCGGGATACTCGTGTGCGTCGTTTTGGTCTATGTGGCCCGGTTCCTCAATACCGCCAATCGCATCGCGAACGATGTGCAGGAGGAAACGGAATCGATACGAGCAGACCTGAGCGAGATGCGCCACGATATCAAGCGCGGGCTCCGGTTTGTACCTTTGTTCTCATTCTTCGGAAAGACGGCCAAGCGCCTCTCCTCCACGAAGAAAAAATCTAAATCTAAACCTAAGTCTTAATAACTCACTACAATTTTTATGGCATCAGCAAAAGGAAAGAAGGGGGGACAGAGCACGACAACGACCGTAATCGAGATGGGTGCAGGAGTACTTGCGGCTGCAGCGGCCGCAGGCGCTGGATACTACTTCTACGGCGACAAGAATGCAAAGAAGCATCGCGCAGCTGCGAGCAAGTGGGCAAAGGACATGAAAGGCGACGTACTAAAGGAAGCAAAGAAGCTTAAGAAGCTAGACCAGAAGGCGATGGCTACTATCGTTGACCGCGCAACTGCTGCATACAGCACTATGCGTTCCGTCGACAAGAACGACCTTATGCGTGCAGCAAGCGAACTGAAGAAGAACTGGAAGGAAATTCAACGCGAAATAAGTGCTGCAGGGAAGTCTGCGAGCAAGAGCGTAAAGAATACCGTGGCAACGGCCAAGAAAAGTATGAAGAATACAACAGGCCCAGCAAAGAAGACTGTCAAGAAGATCGTTAAAAAGGCGACCAAGAAAGCGGCAAAACGCTCCCGCTAAAGGGTTTTTCTGAGAATGGTAGACTTACGTGATACAAGTTAGTAATCGATAGTCACTACATGGACAAAACAAACGACACCAAGGTTTTTATGGATCGCTACCTGACACCCGTTGCGGTACTCGTGGCGGCAGTTATCATCGCCTTTGCGTTCATTTATGGACGCGGCATGGGAGGTAGTGCTACTTCTTCAGGCACGGCAACGGCTCCCGCAGTTGATATCTCAAAGATAACGATTGAGGGCGAGCCATTTATCGGAGACGCACATGCGCCTACCACGATGGCACTCTTCTACGACTACCAGTGCCCGTTCTGCAAGCAGTTCGAGCAGGCCGTGACGCCGCAGCTTGTGGCAAATTATGTAAAGACTGGCAAGACGAAGATCGTATTCAAGGATTTCCAGTTTTTGGGTAATGACTCGATGGACGCGGCCGTCTTCGGCCGCGCTCTATGGGAGTCGCAGCCTGACAAGTTCTACGACTGGTATGTTGCTATGTTTAACGCACAGGACGAAGAAGGGGATAAGGGATTCGGTAATCTTGCCTCAGTTGATAAGCTTGCCGCAACGATTCCTGGTCTAGACGTCGCGAAAGTCGACGCACTCATAACATCCAAGCGCACTGAATATGAGCAAGTCATTAGTGCTAGCCGCGCCGAAGGCGCGGCACTAGGCATCAACGGCACACCAACTATCATTGTTGGAAAAACACTTTTCAGTGGCATGTCGCCTGATCAGTTCTACGCAGGTATCTCAGCAGAACTTACTGCTGAGCTCGCGAAAAAATAATACAGGCCTTCTTTCATAGAAATACACGTGTCCTAGGCGGGCGCGTGTATTTCTTTTGATAGTATGTATTGCATGCCAGTATCGCGTAGTAAAAAAGTGCCTACTGAACCCTGGTGGCACGTTGCCGGACTACTCTCCGGAGTCGCCTTCGCAATCATGCTTGCGTATGCGAGACTATTGCCCGGCGCACTTGATGACATTGATGCTATCATCACACCGCACCTTGTGCTGCTTCAGTCATTTGGATGGACTGAAGTATTTGTGGCAATAACGACCCTGGGAGGTCTTGCTGGAATCGGTCTAGTTGGGCTTGGCACGGCGTATTTTTTAAGACATAGCAGACGCAGTATTGTACGCTTAATATGTCTACTTGCTGGAGCGGGACTCTCAGTGGAGATAGCAAAAAGCTTCGTTGAACGAAGTCGGCCAGACGCACTCTCATGGCTTAGTTCGCTTACATCATTTTCGTTTCCCAGCGGGCACGCAACGCTTTCAATGGCGCTTTATGGCTTCATTGGTGTTTCTCTGTATCGACGCGCAGTCACGCTTTCAGGCAGAATCGTAGCCATTATTGTCCCCAGCCTTATACTTTTTATGGTTGGCTTTAGTCGCATGGTACTCAGTTTCCATTATTTCACGGACGTCATAGCAGGCTTCTTACTGGGCTTTTTCTGGCTCTCGGTGGCCTATATGCTGCCTCGTGCAGTTACGAGTGTTGGGAAATAGTTATCCACACCCGCTTTCAGGATCCGCTCTGATATAAGGAGTATTCAGTTAGCCAATTCAATTTCAAATTCTCGTATGTCTACCTATAAACTATTAGCAATTTCTGGCTCGCTTCGTGAGAAGTCCTTCAATACTATGCTCGCCCACGCTTTCAAGGACCTTGCTCCTGAGGGTGTTGAGGTAACCATTGGGGACATCAGTGCACTGCCGCTCTTTAACCAAGACCTCGAAGCTGAGTTTCCAGCGTCAGCAACTGCGCTCAAGGAGCAGATCACGAGTGCAGATGGCATTATCGTCGTCACGCCTGAATATAACCGCGGTATGCCTGGCGTGCTCAAGAATGCTATTGATTGGACCAGTCGCCCCTATGGACAAGGCGCTTGGAACGGAAAGCCGGTGTTCGTCGCGGGTGCGTCCGTAGGTCCTACCGGCACGGCACTTGCGCAGGCAAATGTGCGTCAGACCATGCTCTTCATGGGCGCACATGTGCTTGGTCAGCCGGAATTCTACTTAGGCACGACGCAGGATACCTTTGATGGTGATGGCGTGCTTACCGATCAAGACACCAAAGACCCTCTCACAGGAGCATTGACAGCCTTCACGGCATTCATTGGATCATTCATGTAAGACAAGCCGTAACGAAAGCAAAAACAGTCGCGTCCCGTATAGGGGACGCGACTGTTTTCTAAGCCCTATACGTGGAGCGCATCTGCCGATGCGCTCGTAGCATCTGTAGGAGCGTAAATTGAAAGAAGACTCACGAGCAAGCTTACAGTAAGCGGGCCCAGGAATACTCCGGACGGTCCGTAAAAGACGATTCCCCCAAGCACGGAAAGGAGGATGAGGAGCGGATGGATGCTCATACGATTTCCGATGATCCTAGGGTTTAGGAAGTTATCGACAAGGCCGATTGCAAGTATGCTCCATAGGAGAAGACCGATACCTGGCAGCGTATGGCCGACGATGAACAGATACGCGATGCTTGGTATAAGCACGAGCGATGTGCCTACGCCCGGAACAAAGGCGGCAAAGCCGGTCATAGTTCCCCACAAAAGGCTATTAGGAATACCGAAGATGGTAAATCCGATACAGGCAAGGAGTCCTTGGATGAGGCCAACAAAGAGGCTCCCTTTTACGACTGAATTAACGGTAAGTGCCAGCCGCGAAAGGATAGTAGCGGTTTCGTCGTCCGTAAGGGGGGAAAGACGAAGAATAGCAGTGTGGGTGCGAGTTCCTTCTTTGAGGAAAAAGAAAAGCGCCATGAAGAAAATAAAGAACTTCAACAGAATATCAAGCACCTGAGTGAATGCTCCTGCAGCATGCGAGACAAGTATACCAAAGATCTGGCTGGAATAGACGCGAATATTCTGAGGGAGTTCCCGTACACGATTACCTGCGCCTGGCGAAAATGCATCAAGACGCTCTCCAGCTGAATCTGCAATGCGCTGCACATGCACGAGTGTGCCGGGCTGGGACACCGAAGAGTATACGTTCTTTGTCTGCGAGAAAAGCTCGAAACTGATGAATGCAAGGGGTGTCATGATGCATAGCACGCCCACAATCAGTGCAAGCGTTGCAGCACTGCCGTGCCAGCCGGGCATAGCACGTAGTATCCGCTTAAACACGGGACGCAAGATAACCGAAGAAACCGCCGCAAGTGAAAGTGCTATTAGGAAGGGCTTGAAGATCCAGAAGGTGACTACGAGAACGAGCAAGATAACGGCAGTAAGGAAATACGGTCTGACCGACGAGTGATTCATATACCTAGCATACCCTGTCGATGCTTACTCTAGACCGGCTGTCCACGTATATCGGTCTCCTAAAGCTGCGCTCGTACGTGCAACAACAAGATGGGAAATAAAGAACCGGACGCAAAGCATCCGGTTGTGAGAGAGTTAGGGAAGTGCAGACAAGGGAATTGTCGGCGCTTGAGGATAGGTGAGAGGTGGGAGAGAAGAAAGCGAAACAGATGCGCTCCCTGCTGTCCCAGCAATTTTGCTAGCCATATCTGCAGAGACGCGAGCGCCATGCAGAAATGATATAGCAGTTTGTTCACTTTCGGAAAGGACGGATGGGATCATGATGCGGAGAATAATAA
>CAXUAR010000008.1:0-355 GCA_964249155.1 uncultured bacterium
GGTTGAGAGGGGTGTGAGGGGTTACTTACGGTACTCTTGACGAAATAATCTATATATAGTATGATAGTACTGGAACCTTGAAAATTAGGATCACTCTATGAGGCGAGCTTTTTACGGCTTACTACCAAGCGAGAGAGCGAACACTGAAATTCTTATTTCAGTGTTCCGAGCGAGCGCAGGGAGCAAGCTTCGCTTATTTCCAGTATTCTGGAACTTTTTACAATGGTCTTTCGACCTTAGGCCGTAAACAACTCGCCTCATGGGAGGCAAGTCGCAAATCCGACGATTCGGATACAAGGATGATGACGATGTTCGGCACCAAAACCGCATTGATCACGTCTCGCGATCCCAAGGG
>CAXUAR010000008.1:365-9241 GCA_964249155.1 uncultured bacterium
CAGCCTCTTCGAGGCAGCGTACAACAAGGCGAAGCTCGACGACGGGCGCGCCCAGCGCCTCAACGAACGCGGTGGCGAACTCAAGGCCGGAATCGCGAAGCTCATCGCAGAGCTTTCGGTTTCCGACCGCTACAAGGACGAGGAAGTCTCGTCGTCCTACGGCTATCTCTCGGGCTACAAGCCCAAGCCGTTCGCCGAGCAGGTCGCACGACTCATGGAACTTTTTCCGCGAATCGCCGGCTACGACGAAGATGTGATGGAGGGCAACATGCCCGACGGGGGCGAAGGATGGTTCGCCATTCCGCGCTTCGAGAAGATCGCGCCGACGTACGGCGAAGCCGTCCAGGTCGTGCTCGACATGATCAAGCAGACCCGCGGCAAGCTCTTCAATTACCGCGAAGGTCAGCTCGGTCCCGACCGGCTCCGGCAGAGCAACCGCAAGATCGCTGCGCTCGAAGTGCTCTATGAGCAGCAACCGAACGATTTCATTTTCATCCCGGCGCAATTCGGCATCAAGCATTGTGGTCGCTCGGTTCGCCGGGCACGCGAGGTCTTCGTCCAGGGCGAATTCGGTCTGGGCGCGTACGAGGTCGGCATCATGCTCCTCACGCACCCCGAACGTCTCCAGCACTTCGACGATCTCTGGATCGACTGTGCGGGCGACGAATACGCTCCGGACGCCGATGGCGACTTCTCGTACGCGCCGATCTTCGACTTCGACGGCGGCAAGGTCGAGTTCGGCGCTTACTGGGTCGACGACGCCAACGCCTACTACGGTTCGGCTTCCGGGTTCATTCCGCAGTGATCCTCGCATCTTGAATTCTTGGTTCTTTTGAGCATTTGATCCTTGAATTCGAATTTTGGGGCTGTCCATTCGTTGGACAGCCCTTTTTTCTTACACAAACCCTGGTTCAAGACCGACACGGTTCGATTCTCGTCTTGGCAACAAGGCAGTGCGGCCTGCAAAGCAGACCGCCAGGCATCAAAAGTGCCGAAGTGCAGTTCATGACCGATAGGCGACATAGCACACAAAAGACACTCGAAAGAGCGTCTTTTGTGTTTCTAAGACCATGGTGAAACTTTTTCCCTTCTCATACGTATATATAGGTATAGGGTTTACTCGTATCTTCATACACAAAGCCTATACTACGTATATGAATCGTTTTAAAAACTTTTATCTCCATATAGGTAGGGTTATGGCTGCGTTCCTCATCATCCTCTCTCTACCGGCGTTGGCATTTGCTGCAGGAAACACAACAGGTAATTCAGGAAACTCGGAGAATTGGTCTGGCTACGTTGCTGCACAGGGAACGTATAGCGGCGTTGGTGCTACTTGGACAGTGCCCGTGCCGCAGAATATTCCACAAACTAACCTTGCTGCAGATGCTACCTGGGTTGGCATAGGGGGTCTTTCGACACACGACCTCATTCAGGCCGGGACGCAGGCAATCGTGCAGAACGGTAGCACACAATACCAAGCATGGTATGAGGCTCTGCCGGACTCGCAACAGATACTCTCAACACTTACCATACATGGCGGGGATTCAGTGTCTGTTGATCTTAAAGAGACAACGTTAGGCACCTGGCACCTTACCTTTAAGAATCTCACTACCGGTATTCAGACTGATACTGATATCCAATACAGGTCCTCGCATTCATCGGCTGACTGGATAGAAGAGATGCCGTTTGCGATTTCAGATTCTCAGTCAGGCTATCTGCCACTCGACCAGTTCGGTACCGTACGCATGACGAATGCCTACACCGTGGTGAACGGCACCACGATACGCGTGGGCGGAGCAGCCGCAATGCCTATTACTATGGCAACGCGAGAAGCGATCCTTGCACAGCCATCAAGCCTGAGCAATGACAGTTTTTCTGTCATGCGAACGAACGCAACCGTAGCATCATCATTCCCCTCTACCCGTCGCGGCGTGCACCGAACAGGAAGTGATACGAGTGGCTTTGTCGGACGCAGCCAGCCACCGGAGTCTTCGCTGCGCACGCCAAGCATGTACCGCTATTCGGGACCAGGATATCAGATACAGGTAGTGTGGTATTAATGCTTTTGCGAGCCTAATCGCTCGAGAGCCGTCACGAACGCAGCTCGCCGCATATCGGTTGAGAGGTGCTTCGCACGCTCCCATACCTTCGTCGCCTCTCGTTCCAGAATTTTCGTGAGTTTCTCACGCACATCTTCTTCACTCCAATGCTCGCCCTGGAGATTCTGCATCCACTCAAAGTATGAGACAACGACGCCGCCGGAATTGGCGAGTATGTCGGGAATAACCGAAACATCCTTTGCAAACAAAACGTCATCGGCTTCGGGGCTGGTAGGACCGTTTGCCAGTTCAAGAACAACGCGTGCCTGGACGGCGTCGGCATTTGCTACAGTGATCTGATGTTCGAGTGCAGCAGGAATAAGGATGTCAGTGTCAAGCTCGATGAGTTCAGCGTTTGTAATATTCACGCCCCCAGGAAACCCGGTAAGCGTACCCATATCTTTCTTATATGCTTCGACGTCTGTAATAACAAGGCCTGCCGGGTTATATACGCCGCTCTTTGAGTCACTCATCGCGACCACCCGATAACCATGTTCAGAAAAGATGTGGGCGGCGAAGCCGCCCACATTGCCCATGCCTTGAATTGCCACACACGCGCCCTTTGGTATACCGAGCTTCTCGCGCAGGACATTGAATACGATAAATCCTCCAAGTGCCGTGGCAATAGTGCGCCCTTCAGAACCACCTTCAGTAATAGGCTTACCGGTAAACGATGCGCGCGTGCTATCACCGGTAATGCGCGCGTATTCGTCTACCATCCAGGACATTATTTCAGGAGTAGTATTCACGTCTGGGGCAGGAATGTCTTTCGTAGGACCGATTGATTCATAAAATGCCTGCACCCATGCCCGTGATAAGCGTTCGAGTTCTCCGCGGCTAAGTGCTTTTGGATCAACCGTAATGCCGCCCTTGCCACCACCAAAGGGAATGTTCATAAGAGCAGTCTTAAGGCTCATCCAAAAGGCGAGTGCTTTTACTTCATCCATGTCAGCGTTTGGATGGAACCGTATGCCCCCTTTATAGGGTCCGCGCACATTTGAATGTTGTACTCGGTAGGCTAAGAATGTCTTTGTACTGCCGTCATCCATAGGAAGCAGGAGCGTGGCGGTAAGTTCTCGGTCGGGCAATGCTATGGTTGTAAGCGTCTGTGGATCGAGGTCGATCGTAACACGAGCCCGCTCTAATTGGGCAAGTGCATTCTTAAAGAGGGTATTCATACGGATAGCATTATACGAGTTCGTGTGAGTAGTATACTGTCGAAGTACCCTTTCTATGAAGAACCCCCCCTTCACGTTTTGGCATTCTTTGCTTGGAACAGGAGTACTCCTTGTTGCTGAATTAGCACTGTTGCATATATTGCAGCCTATACTCATTCGAGAGATACTTATTCTTGGCGGCGCAGCAATAGGTACCATAATGACTATATACGTTGCCACTAAAGCAATAGAGGAAGTGCGGGGCCGGACGCGCATGTTCACCGTGCTGACCGTCGTCATGCTGCAGTTCATTGCGTTCTTTGCTTTTGAATACTGGTTTTTGTGCGTTGTTTCTCCGCGTAGTTTTCCAACGCTCCCCATAGATGCTGTCTCGCTTACGCTCCATAGCGTCATGATATTTGTCTTTAACCCACTGTATGTAGCAGGCACTGGTGCAGCGCGAGCGCTCATGCTCATTAACACATTCGGCGCTCTCGCCCTCGTGCTTTTCGTACTCCAGAATATTGGAGAATTGCGCCGAAAGTCGCTTGATGCGCCTGAAGAGCCTGAAGAGCCTGTGCATACTTCGTAAACCTCGTATGCTAAATCCACGAAAGATGGTTGAGAGTTTTTTCAAAGCCCCCGCAGAGCTTTTAGAGACTGCAATCGAGATGAGTGAGCTTGAAGAGCACAAGCTCATGAACAAGAAGCCATTAAAGGCTGCGGGGGAATATTTTAATACACTCGGTCCCGGTCTTACGACGGGAGCTGCTGACGACGATCCTTCGGGTATCGGTACCTATTCACAGGTAGGAGCGCAGTATGGTTTTCAGTTGTTGTGGCTCTCGGTCTTCACGTTTCCGTTCATGGCGATGATACAGGAGATGTGCGCACGTATAGGACTTGTTACCGGCCAGGGCCTGGCAGCAAATATCCGCAAGAACTATTCGCGTAAAATCCTCTATGGCATAACCATCCTTTTGTTTGCAGCTAATACGCTCAATATCGCGGCCGACCTTGGCGCTATGACGGCAAGCATGAAGCTTTTGTTTCCGCACCTAAGCGCGATATTTGTACTACTTACCTTTGCTCTCATAAGTTTGCTCCTCCAGATATTCACGACGTATGTGCGCTATGCGCGTTTCCTTAAGTACACGGCCCTTGCGCTTCTTTCGTATGTATTCACGGCTTTCGCTGTCCATATCAATTGGGCCCAGGCCCTTTACAGTACCTTCGTACCAAGCATCACCTTCTCTAAAGACCAACTATTTCTCCTGTGCGCGATCCTCGGTACCACCATCTCCCCGTATCTCTTTTTCTGGCAGACATCTCAGGAAGTAGAGGAAGACATCTTGAAAGGGGAGAGAACAGTTGCACAGCGAAAAGCTGCCCTGCAGGAGAGCGATATACGAAATATGCGCTACGACGTATGGACTGGCATGTTCGTATCGAATCTCATTATGTTCTTCATCATCGCGGCGTGTGCTGCGACGCTCCACGCCAACGGTATAACCGACATAGCCACTGCCGACCAAGCTGCCTCCGCAATTCGTCCGTTCGGCGGAACTCTTACGTATTTTTTCTTCTCGCTTGGCATTATCGGAACAGGATTCCTCGCGGTCCCGGTGCTCGCGGGCTCGGCTGCCTACGCCATATCCGAGTCCTTTGGCTGGAAGCAAGGTTTGTATAGAAAACTAAAGGAGGCCTATGCCTTCTACGGTGTGATCATCGTGTCCATGATTGTCGGCGTCATCGCGAACTTTGCCCACCTCGATCCTATAAAAGGTCTGATCTATTCAGCCGTTGCAAACGGCCTGGTTGCTCCCATAGTGATTTTCTATATCGTAAAGATGAGTAGTAGCAAGCATATAATGCACTCTCGAAAGAATCATCCGCTTATATCACTATGTGGATGGGGTATCACGATTCTTATGGTTGTCTCGGGAATCGCGGCGATCGCTTCCATCTTCTTCTAATCGCATCGTGCTACTATACGTACGATCGGAGTTTTTATGCGGGTAGGATACATATTCTCCGATACTGGTATTATAAAAAATAGTATGCGCGTCCTTATTATCGAAGACGACCCAGACATGGCGGGATTCCTGGATCAGCATCTCCCGGAACGCGGATTTGTCGTTGATCTCGCAGGCACCGGAGGTGCAGGCCTCCTCCTTGCTGCGCAGAATCAGTACGATCTCATAGTGCTCGACTTACATCTGCCCGATATGTCCGGGGAAGTGGTCATAGAGAAAATCCATGCACGCGAGCGCATACCACCCATCCTCATGCTGACGGTCATGGATAATCCAGAAACTAAAACGCGCCTTTTGTGGGCAGGTGCTGATGATTATCTTTCAAAACCGTTTTCCTTCGAAGAACTCGTAGCGCGCATGCGTGCATTGCTACGTCGCTCAAGCGAGGTCACACCGGACACTTTGCAGATAGGAGACCTCATGCTTGATATTCGCATGCGCACCGTAACCAGAGGAGTTACACCTGTCGGCCTTACCGCCAAGGAATTTCTCGTACTTGAATACCTGATGCGTAATCGTGGTTCGGTCGTATCAAAAGATATGCTCATCGAGCATATCTGGAATGCCTCCGTTAACCCGTTTTCAAACGCGATTGAGATGCATCTTGTGAATCTGCGCAAGAAGCTGGGTACGCCAGTACTTATTCGCACCGAGCATGGGAGGGGATATGTAATCGGATAAAGAAGCTGCGAGCGCTATACTTCATGAAGGTCGATTTTACTAATTATGCATAATATCTTCGCGTATGAAACATATTATCGCCAAGTTCTTGAACGATAAGACTGCCCGAAACACTGCAGCGCTTGCTGCGCTCATGGTCACGGTCGTGAATGTGGGAGCTCCTTGGAACGGATAAGTGCCGTAATATGAATCATATCATCTCATTTTTTACGAACCTCACCTCCCCTCGATCATTGAATGAGGACCGTGCACGCCGAGAATTTATATTGAATGTGCTGCTACTTGGTGCTCTCTGTCTCTTATCTGTGGGAATACTGATCGATATTGTTGATCGTATATTCATTAAGCCGCTCTCGTACTCTGATGATTCCCTCTCCTCCTTAGTCTTGTATGCAATCTTCATGTTTTTCTTCGCTCTGTACGCACTTTCTCGCAAGCAGCGTGTCGTCCTTTCCTCCTACTTGCTGCTTGGATCCTTCTTTGCGCTAGCAGCCTATATGGGGTATGTGTGGGGTGTTGACGTTAGTGCGAGTCTTCTCTTCTATGCGCTTACTATTGTCATGGCAGGAATCCTTATCCATACTCGTGTTGCTTTCGTAATGACAATCCTGGCAGGAATTACCATTGCTAGTACGGTTCATATGCGCGCGATTGGTCTTGTCATCCCAAATCGCACATGGACACATGAACTGTGGAGAGCAAGCGATATCACTGTGACGACGATAATTTTCCTCGTTATCGCTACGGTCGCTTGGCTCTCGAATCGCGAAATAGAGAAATCGCTGAAGCGCGCTAGGCGCTCGGAAGCAACGCTTACGCATGAGCGCGATATGCTCGAAGTGCGGGTGACTGAACGTACTCAGGAATTGCGCCAAGCAGAAATGGAGAAGATGAGCCAGGCGTATCATTTCGTGGAATTCGGTCGGTTGGCAAGCGGTATCTTCCATGACCTCATTAATCCGCTCGCTGCGTTATCGTTGAATATCGATCATATAGCTGCAGCTCCAGAAATACGCACCGAACTCGCAGACGATGTGCAACGTGCAAAACGCGCCGCAAATCATATGCAGGAATTGCTCGATTCGATGCGCAGACATCTCACACGCACCGGAACCGTTACTCATTTCTCCCTGCGTGATTCGCTGAGCGACACGCTCCAAGTACTTTCTTTTTATGCGCGGTCACATGCCGTTAGGCTCACGCTTGACTCTCCCAAGGAAGTCTATCTCTATGGTGATCCGGTCGGATTTACGCAAGTCATGACGAACCTTATCGGTAACGCCGTGCACGCGTATCCGAAAGAAGCGCCAGGGGATGCACCCGCGGCCTTACGCGAAGTAGTGACAATGGTTACCCGGCAAGATGATGCCATAACCATACGGGTGCGTGATTATGGTTCGGGCATTGCTCCCGAAGCGCTTCCAATGATCTTCGAACCATTTTTTACTACTAAGAAATCAGAACACGGTATCGGCCTCGGCCTCTCGCTTGCCAAACGCATCGTCGAGAAGGATTTCGGTGGCACCCTGACTGTTGATAGCGTGCTTGGCGAAGGCTCAATCTTCACCGTATACTTACCTGTACGAGAACCTTGAGTTCCGCTTACTTCAGCCGTTGCTTCGACGAGTCTGCCTATGCGGAATACTCATCCTCCTTTTATCGCGGACCTTCTTGCGTCCATAGAGAACACCGAACCTGCTCCTGAAGAAGGTGCAACGTTAGCCCATATACTCACAGAGCTTGCGCTTCGAGAAATAGCGCAGGGCGGCCCTTACACGCTTATGCCGGGAGGCAGGCTGACTGACGCAGATCTTGGCATTAATGTGTTGATTAGCCTATATCTGCGTAGGTACGATGTTCAACTGCCGAATGTAGACGAATATATTAAGAATCAGCTGGCGCATACTGAACCAATCTCATCTGTTCTTGATGAAAGCATGCTTAGAGCACTCATCGCTAGATTTCAGACACAGGAAGCGATATCGAGCGAGCATGAATCTATTTCGCCTACCGATCGTGAGACGCTCGTCATGCAAGAACTTTACCGCTTGATCAGCCAGCGTCTCTTGTTACTCCCCGACGACTTTTCTTCAAATGCACGCCGTGTACTTGAACGCACCATACAAGGAAATCAGGACAAGCAGATGTCATGTATGTCTGTTTTTATGTGCGAAGCGCTCGGCGCGAGTGGTGCGCGATTCACAGATAGTCAGCTAGCTGAACTAGGACTCGCAAATATTTTCTTTTGGACAGCCTTCATTATTTATGACGACTTCTGGGACGAGGACGAATCGGCAGAGCCGCAGCTACTCCCGGTAGCGAACCTGTTCGCACGGGACTATACGAGATTTTTCACCACGCTATTTCCTCCAGAGACAGGCTTTACAGCTTTCTTTCACAATCTCATGGATGAATTGGATGCGGCAAATGGATGGGAAATGGTATCGTGCCGCCTTTGCCGAGAAGGGACTATCCTGTATCTTCCGGATACGCTTCCCTCATACGGAAACTTCGATATAAAATTCTTTCCAGCCGCTGGGCATGTACTCGGACCGATAGCTATGTTGCATATGCTCGGATACAAGATCGATTCTTTGGAAGTCAAAAAGCTCCTGGAATATTTCAGGCACTATCTCGTCGCGATGCAGCTAAATGATGATGCACACGACTGGAAGGAAGATTTGGCACGCGGAAATATATCGACAGCAGTATCATTATTGCTCGAAGCGTGGAATGCTGCCCACCCCGATAGGCATACGATAGACCTTGAAGAAGATATGCCGGAGCTAGAGCGGCTTTTTTGGTTTGAGACACTTATTCCTTTATGCGAGTCAGTTCGCGAACATACAGCCCACGCGCGCCACGCGCTCGAATCTCTAGCGTGTATCTCGAATCTCGCACCG